>JAYYHB010000233.1:0-3566 GCA_036157095.1 Pseudomonadota bacterium | reverse complement strand
TTCAAGGGCAGTACGCTGGCTGAGAAACTCAAGCACGCATGGCCTAGGATTGGCCCCAATGTTTTGATCAACCTGGCATTTTTGGCTGCTTTCGCCGCTGCAGGAGTTTGGTACATGTACTTTGTGCTTTGGATTTTGCCTGCCTTTACCTGGAATCGTTTCGTCGTACGCTTACGCAACATTGGCGAGCACGCGGTGGTGCCGGATAACGATGACCGCCTTCGTAACACACGTACGACCTTGGCAAGCTGGTGGGAGCGCGCGCTGATTGCACCCTATAACGTGCACTACCATCTCGAACACCATCTAGTGGTGAATTGCCCGCATTATAAGCTGGCAGATGCCCATCAAATACTGCTCGATAAGGGCTACGGCGAGCGAATGGAGATTCAGCCCAGCTACAAGGCCGTGCTGAATCTCGCCTTAAAAGCGGGTTAGCTCAGCGCTTTATGCTGTTCAAGTATTTGATCAGGGTCAGGGTTTCTGCAGGGTCCATACGTCCCACCGGGGCATTGCTGTAGGCTGAAAAAATCACTTTGCCCTTGGGGTTCAGTACGAATTCGCTGGGTTGAATGAAATCTCGCCGCTCATCCCACCATGATCCCAGAGCATTACCAATATCGCGGGTGACGCCATAAGCGACAGGAAAATTCAGTGATGCCGCTACCTCTTGTGTTTTTTCTTGGGAATCTACTGTGGCGGCAATGATGCTGACGCCTTCTGCTGAGAACGCTTCACGGCGCTCTTCGTAGCCGGCCAATAGCCGGCGACAGTAGGGTCACCAATGGCCGCGATAAAACAGCACGATGGTGTACGGGCTTTCTAAATCAGCGGGTAGGGATAGGGCATCGCCTGTCACGCTGGTTAGGCTGATTTCCGGAAATTGGTCACCAGATGTAAGCATGGTCGTCATTGGACCTCCTGGGTTGCCTTGGTATGGTCTTTATCATAGTCAAATTTTATATTTACTTGCCAAACAGGCTAGCGAAATCCCGCCCTTCATTGCTGCCTCGGCAGCTCTTAATACAGCGGGCCAAAATTGGTAGGCCGTCGCGAATCTGCTCCAAGGTCAGATGCCCGAAGGCCAGACGCAGATAGGGCACGCGATCGCGCTGATAATGAAAACTCTGGCCCGGCAAGAAATTCACGCCTTGCTCCAGCGCCATGGGACGCAGCGCCTTGGTATCAACGTCGTCGGGTAGACGAACCCAAATGAACAGTCCACCGACAGGCTCTGACCAGACGCAGATGTCGCCAAGCTCGGACTCTAAACCCTCCAGGGTAAGGTCGCGTTTTTCTTTCAGCACTGGATTCGTGGCCTTGGCGTGCTTTTGAATACCGTCTTGGTAGAACTCCGCGGCAATGGCCGCAGCGAGGTAGTTGCTCCCTGCGTCATGGCGGCGACTCATTATCTTCTCAAGCATCGGCGGACGTGCATAGACATAGCCCAGACGCAGTCCCGGCGCCAAAATTTTGGAAAGCGAGCACAGGTAGATTTGGTTGGGATCGTCATCCAACGCATAAAATGCCGGCTCTAACGGGCCGTCGTAATGCACATCGGCGTAGCAGTTATCTTCAACAATGGGCACGCCATAGTGCTTGGCCATTTCAATACTCTGCAGCCTGCGGGCCTTGGGCATGACGAAGCCCGTAGGGTTTTGATAGGTCGAAATCGTATAGATGAACTTCGGTAGACGCTTTTTCTTGTGTAGGCGGTCCAGCTCCCGTTCCACTGCGTCAGGACACATGCCGCCTTCGTCTAACGGAATGCCGACCATATCGTACTTTAGAGAGCGGTAGGCGCTTAGCGTTCCCGGATAGCAGTACTCTTCCACCAGCACCGTATCGCCGTGATTTTCCTGCAGTGCCTCGGCGGTGAGTGTCACCCCCTGCATGGAGCCATTAGTGAGCAGCAGATGGTTTGGATCGATGCAGATGCCTTCGCGATCTTCCTCTCGCCGAGCCATGGCTGCGCGCATGCCCGCGTGGCCCAGGTCGCCAGGGTACTGGGTGAGCGCTTCGGCCTGTTCCTTAATCACTTTGTTAGCGGCCGCCTGCAGCGCCGCTACTGGAAACGTCTCTGGGTCAGATCGTCCGCTGCCGAAATCGTATTTGATTTGTGTCATGGTGTTTTTCTCCCTTGCCTCTAAACCTTATCGGAATCCATGCGATGGGTAACTCGTTTCGGCACAAAATTCAGGGCACCCGCCGGTGTCTGATTTAGCTGACATGGGTTCGTGGGCTAGCCTCACTCACTCGTTGACGAGAATTTCCTGGGGAAGGTGAATGGATGTAACTGAACTGAGCTGGCCGGCGATTCTAGTTACGGCGACTATGGGATTTGTCGTGAGTGGTATTTGGTACCGACCAATTGCCGCACAGAGCTCGATTTGCCGCTACCGCTGGTGTTGATCACGTTTACTCTCAAAGTAGCTGGTCTCGTTTAGCGGGTGTTAATCAAACAGCGCTGGTGGTGCTGCTTGCCGGCTTGCGTGAAATGCTGCGGTAATATCCCCCGGTATAACGCGCCCTTGGGACAGTGTGGGTAGCTTGCTTAGGGGGAAAAATCCCACATCACTGGTCTCCAGCCCCGGCGTTGGATCAGCGTCGTCGGTCTGCTCGCAGAGGAAAAAGAACTTATAAAAATCACGTGCGTCTTGACTATAGGCGTGTTTGGCCTTGTGCCTAACGCGATAAAGACTCCTCACCACAACCTCTATGTTTGCCTCTTCGGATATCTCCTTGGCTACATTTTCCGCGGCTGAAAGCCCGACGTCGGCGTAGCCACCTGGCAAGCTCCATAATTCGTCCGCTTTTTCCTGCACCAACAAGATTTGATCGTTTTGAATGACCGCCCCGCGCACGTCAATGCGCGGTGTTGCGTAACCCTTGGCAAAATCTGTGACCAAGCCTTCGATTTTTTCTATGGGCACGCTGCCGAGTGCCGAAAGCATCTGCTGGGCAATGTGGACTACTTCCGTGTAACGCTCTCGATCATAGGGATCGTCAGCAAAGTGAACGCCGGTGGAGGCGATGGCCTGAAGCTGCTTGGCCCAAGTTAGCCAAATTTGTTCCATTGCCCGATTCCTTGGCACCAGCGGGGTTTAACGCTGAGATGTCTGTTGTCGCCAGTCCTAGTCAGCCCCCGGACCGATCAGTACGAGATGTTCTGCTTGGGGCTGGGTTGCGAATAAGTTGCGCAGACGATGTCTTGCGCTCGTACTTTTGTGCAGGAGTGTTGATGATCTCCAGCAAATCACCTTGTGCTAGGCCCGCCTTGATCCGCTCGTCGCTCACCTTGCCGTAGCTGGTGGACCGTTGCTGGGGATCACGGTTAAGACGCCGAATGAGATTGGCCATCTGCCGTGGGTTGGTTTCTTGTCCATGCTGGGTCCCCGCTGCACGGCTGATGGATTCATTCATCAGCGTGCCTCCAAGGTCATTGCAGCCCACGTTCATGCAGGCTTTGACGCCCTCGTGGCCCATCTTCACCCAACTGGTTTGAATGTTGTCGATTTGACCGTGCAGGGCAAGTCGAGCTACTGAGTGCATCAAAATCGCTTCAC
>JAYYHB010000232.1:0-5307 GCA_036157095.1 Pseudomonadota bacterium | reverse complement strand
GGCTGGCGAACGATTTACCGTGGCAGATATCTCTGCCCTTTGTATGATCGATTTTGCTGCGGCCATGGTCGATCTGAGACCCGACGATGCCCTGCAGCATTTATGGGCATGGCATGGCCGAGTAAGCCAGCGATCTAGTATCCGTCAGTCCTCACCTTAAGTAGCGAGGGATATCCCCAGAATGTCAGAAGCGCAACCGTTGTCTAAGACTGAACGACAACCCCCCTCGCGAGAGGATGTTCTTGCAGGGCTGCTCAATGGGGTTAATCAAATCACGCAGGTAATCTGTCGACATCGGCAGGATTGTGAGATTAATCGAACCCTCTCGCCTGACGTTGTCCGCGCCATGCGGGATGTTGGCCTGTTTAGGATGAAAAGCCCCCATGAAGTCGGCGGCGCAGAGATTCATCCCGTCGATCAAATGGCGGTGGTCGAGGCGGTTGTGAAGCTAGATTCAGCTGCCGCTTGGACAATGTTCATCGGCGCCACTGTGACGGGACGTGCTCTGAGCGCCCTAAGCGACAAAGCCGTTGATGAACTCTTGGCTATGCCAGATTTTCCAATCATGGCTGGCAGCTTAAAACCGTCTGGATCGGCTACCAAGGTCGATGATGGTTTTCGCATTTCCGGTCGATGGGCATGGGGTAGCGGCGTCCAGCACGCAGACCATGTGGTCGTACCGGTCTTAAGGCCTGATCAAAAAGATTTAATCACCGCCGTAGTGCCACGATCGCAAATTCGCATCATCGATAACTGGCAGGCGCTTGGGATCAACGGCAGCGGTAGCTGTGATTTCGACCTTGATGATGTTTTTGTTCCTGAACACTTTGCCATCACCACACCGAGTCAGCGTCGTGGTGGGGCGATATTCCGCATGGGTTACGGTTTTGCCGCTAACGAGCACGCTATTTTTGCCCTCGCCTTGGCACAGCAGGCGCTAGATTCCTTCATCAGCAGCTCGCAGAAGAAACGCGGCTACGGCAAGGGCGCGAGTATTGCCGATCGCGAGATTGTGCAGCGCGCAGTGGCCGAGTCCGAGTTGCGGCTTCGCGGCGCTAAGCTATTGATGACCGATGTACTCGAACACCTTTTTGACGCCAGCTCTGACGAGGAGGCGCCGATCGCTCTCCAGGCCGAGACGAGAGCTGCGTCGGTGTTGTGTACTGATGAGGCCATCGTCATCGTCAATACTCTATTTCGCTATGCCGGCGGCAGCGCGGTAATGCTCGATGATCCTATGCAACGCATCCTAAGAGACCTGTATACGGCCCAGTCGCACCTGATGGTAAGCGACGCTGCCTATGAGGCGCTGGGCAAACTCAGGCTCCAACTCACCGACAAAGCCCCCCTGCGCTAGCCTGGTGTCCGGCGAACCAGACAAGCCGTTGAAACTGATATGCGTGGACTGGGGTACGACGAATCTGCGCGCCTACGCTGTCGCGAACGATGGCATGGTGACCGAGCATGTAGAAAATAACCAAGGCCTTCGAAGCAATCCAAACAGCTACTCAGACTGCCTGAAAGCGGTTGTCCACGGGTGGATCGACGATGCCAGGCCGGTAAATATTTTGCTTAGCGGCATGGTGGGCAGTCCGGCGGGTTGGCAAGAAGTCCCTTATATTCCTACCCCAGCGTCTTCAGCTAAGCTTGCGGCTGAGGCAAAGCTAGTGACGCAAATTAATGGCTGCCCAGTCTGGATCTTACCCGGAGTTAAAGGCACGGGAATTTCTGGTATGCCAGACGTGTTGCGCGGCGAGGAGACTCAGTTTTTTGGCGCGCAGCGGCTAAGCGCGCATCAGTACTCCCGACAACCTGACATTTGGTGCTTCCCGGGCACCCACAATAAATGGATACTCGGCGGCGAGAGCATCGATCATTTTTCCACAAGCATGGTTGGTGAATTCTTCGAGCTGATCCGGCAGCACTCCCTACTGGCTCAATCGCTCGAGCAAAGAGACACTGAGAATCAGCCTGCGTTCCTGCGTGGCATTGAAACGGCGCGCAAAGCCGGGGGACTGCTCCATCATTTGTTCAGCGTGCGCGCGCTGCAGTTAACCGGCACGCAGGAAAAGAGCGATGGCTTAGAGTATTTGTCTGGGATGATTATCGGTCACGACATCGGTGCCCAGCTGAGTCAATCGGGCCAACATGTTGGCATTGTTGCGTCACCGTCCCTGGCTCACAAATATCAAGTCGCACTTGAGGCGCTGGGCCACTCAAGTATTGTCATCGAATCACAGGCCGCTACGATCAGCGGCGCGCTTGCCATCAACGCGCATCTGCTGGCAGCGAGCGAGCAACCAGGAGCATAACGAAACATGTCGAGCGCACTGGACGAATACCTTGATGACCTTCCTCTAATCGCAATCTTGCGCGGCATCATGCCAGAGGACTGTGTAGCTGTGACAGAGGCTTTGTTTGCGGCAGGATTTCGCATGGTCGAAGTGCCTCTAAATTCACCGCAAGCGCTGCCGAGTATAAAACGTATCGCGCATCAATTTGGTGATCGCATGCTTGTTGGCGCAGGAACCGTACTTACGCCGGACCAGGTGCGTCAGGTTCATGAAAGCGGCGGTCGTTTGATCGTTGCGCCCAATACCAATCTCCCAGTAATTCAGGCAGGCATCGAGGCCGCGATGATCACAATTCCTGGGGCGGCGACACCAACAGAGGCCTTCGCAGGTATTCACGCCGGCGCCAGCGGGGTTAAAGTCTTCCCCGCCGAGGCGATCGCCCCCCAGGTACTCGCCAGTTGGCGTGCCGTGATTCCCGACACGGTACCTCTACTACCGGTCGGCGGCATCGACAGCCACAATATGGCGGACTATTGGCAGGCCGGCGCAACAGGTTTTGGTCTCGGGAGCGCACTGTACAAGCCCGGCAAAAGCCTGGGGGACATCAGTGCCAGCGCAACAAAACTGGTTTGGTCGGCGAAGTCTCTTACCAAGACGATGTAGGGAAAGAACTAGGTAGGGATCACCCGTATAAATCTTTTGGCCACCATCCGCCCGGAGCAAGTATATGGCAGTCGATTCCACTTCAGCGCTATTCGTTGATCCGGTTGCGACCGCGACGGGAGAGCCAAGAGGCTTGATCAAGATGACAAGGCTAGAAATGCCTTGGCCTAACACTAACACCCCTTGCGATATCGCCCGCGATAATTGCTACATTGAGTCCTCGCCGGAAAATGACCGCCTCGAATAATTATCGCTCAACGATGTGGTGGGCTATCTGGACAAGATCGAGGCGAAGGGGCCGGGCACTACAGAAATTGGTTTTACCGGCAGCGAGTCCCTTATGAACTCGGATATTCTGGCGATTCTGCGTCTGAACCCTAGTGCAGAGCACTCGGTATAGGCGCTCACAAACGCCATGAGACCGATGATGCGTCCGCATATTCAGGCGGGACTGCTGGATTTGAAGCGAGAATTTTACGGACAACTTACCCTTCGCGTTTCTATCGATCACTTCGATGCGACCCAGCACGAGGAGGAGAGAGGCCCCGACACCTGGGCGCCGATGATCAATGGGTTGAAGTGGCTGCATCAGAACCAATTCACTTTCCACCTCGCGGGTAGCACGCGCTGGGGTGAGGATGAACGTACCCTACAGGAAGCTCATCAGCACAAGCTGACGGGATTCGGTATTAACTTCGACATTGATGGTCCAACCGCCTTAATCTCATTTCCGGAAATTGACCCGGCCAAAGCGGTGCCGGAAATCACGATATCCTGCTGAGATATCCTCGGTGTGGAACCTGAGAACATGATCTGCGCGACGTCACGAATGATCGTCAGGCATAAGGGCGACTCTGCATTCTCGGTGATGGCCTGCAAACCGCTCGCCTGTGACCTAAGTTTTCGATTGGACTCAAGCCTCGCCCAGGCCCAACAACCCGTTCTGCTAAACCATCAAAGCTGCACGATGTTTTGCGTACTCGGCCGCAGTTCCTGCAGCGGTTGAAAACTACGCCCGCAAAACCGACAACCACTCACGAGCGTCATCGCTGAGCATCGCGTCAGGAGTCAGCACAGAACCGTTCAACGCCTGACGAATATCCTCTGGCGTATCCGTAAGCGGGTGTTGAAGCAGCTCTGCAATTACCCGCTTCACTTTTTCGATTGCTTCTTGGTAGGTGGCCATAAAGGCGTCCACGCTCACATGTTGAGCCGGATCATCCATCCAGCAGTCGTAGTCGGTCACTAGGCATATGGTGCAGTACGCAAGCTGAGCTTCACGCGCCAAAAATGCCTCCGGCACATTGGTCATGCCTACCAAATCACACTGAGCCGCGTCACGCAGGAAAAAGCTCTCAGCCCGAGTGCCAAGTCTAGGGCCTTCCACGCACCCATATGTTTTGCCCTCGTGCATCGATTCGCCGCCTCGTCCAGCCGCCCGAGCAATGTCGGCGCTAAGACTGGGACAGGCCGGATTGGCTGTCGAAACATGGGCTACCACCCCGTTACCGAAAAAACTGTATGCACGCTTGCCGCGGGTATGGTCGAAATACTGGGCAGCAAGGGCCAGCTCGCCCGGTTTGATTTCCATGCGCAGACTGCCGGCAGCAGAAATGCCTACCACGCGCCGAGCGCCAAGTTTCTTCAGAGCAAAGATATTGGCGCGATAATTCACTTCACTTGGCAAGTAAGAGTGCTGGGTGCCGTGACGAGCCAAGAACAGCACTGGCTGACCTGCAAACATCCCCTGCAGTATAGGGGCCGATGGCTCGCCAAATGGCGTCGTCATTTGATGTTCTTGCTCTAGGTGCAAATCCTCCAGCGCATAGAGACCCGAGCCGCCGATGATCGCGAGCATGATTGTCCTGCCTATTGTTAAAAATGTGGAGCATACCCAGCTACACCAATTCGCCACAATTCAACTATCTTTCCTACGATGAATTGATGTTCGGTCTGAGGTTACCATTACCCTTCTTGGGAAGGAGAGAAACATGGCAGAAAACGTAGTCACCACCGATCTTGGGTTTAACCCAGACGAGTTAAGAGCAAAGTACCGCGAAGAGCGTGACAAGCGACTGCGCGCAGACGGCAACGACCAGTATTTCGAGGTAACCGGCGACTTTTCTCACTACGTCGATGACCCCTATATTGATGCCCCGCTCAAACGCGAGCCCCTTTTCGACGACGTTGATGTCATCGTCGTTGGGGGTGGTTTTGGCGGCTTACTCACAGGCGCGCGACTGACCGAAGCGGGCATGGGTCGAATCCGCATTATCGAAAAAGGTGGCGATTTCGGTGGCACTTGGTACTGGAACCGCTACCCCGGTGCAGCCTGTGATGTGGAATCCTA
>JAYYHB010000231.1:0-2907 GCA_036157095.1 Pseudomonadota bacterium | reverse complement strand
CCCTGCAGTAGCTGGCCAATGGACCTTCTGCGATCACTCATCCAGACGGCATGCAGATTCGCGTGACCCACCAAGAAAGTGACCTGATTGTGGGTTGCTCACGAGAAATCGTGGGTTGCGCAATCAGGGTGCTTGCGCATCTAGGCGATATAGAAGTGAATGACAAAAATATTATGGTTCGCGGCGCTCGCTAGCGGTTGCGCACGCACCTAGACTGATTTGCTAGTGCAGATCAAATAACGCTGCAAGTGCGGCTCCCGGGCTGGGTTGCCGCATCAGCGCCTCTCCTACTAAGAAGCAGTAGACCTCTCGTTCGAGCATGAGCTCGATGTCTTGCCTAGTGCTAATACCGCTCTCCGTAACCACCGTCGTGTGCCCTGGTATGTCGCTGAGAAGTTCAAGGGTAGTGTTCAGCGATGTCTCAAAGGTCTTTAAATTGCGATTGTTGATGCCAATCAGATTTGGGTCGAGAGATAGCGCAACCTCTAGCTCTGCGCGATCATGAACCTCGATTAAGACGTCGAGACCTAAATCTTTGGCTGTTCCATGCAGCGAGGCTAGTTCTGAATTAGAGAGCGCGCTGGCGATGAGCAAGATGCAATCGGCACCCATCAGTCGCGCCTCGTAAATCTGGTATAGGTCGATAGTGAAGTCTTTACGGATAATTGGCAGATCTACCGCAGCACGCACCTCGCGCAGGTGGGCATCCTCGCCGTGAAAATACTCTTTGTCGGTTAATACCGATAAACAGCTAGCACCATTAGCCGCATAGTCCTGGGCAATTGCCATAGGGTCGAAATCTGCGCGAATCACGCCCTTACTCGGTGACGCCTTTTTGATTTCCGCGATCATGCCAGGTTGCCTGAGTTCAGCTCGGCGGCGCAAAGCGGCAACAAAACCTCGTGGTGCTGGGAGGGAGGCATTTGCGAGTTCAATTTCAAGGTCGGCTTGGCTGCGCTCGGCCTTGCGCTCAATAAGTTCGCCCCTCTTGGTCGCGATGATTCTCTCAAGGATAGTGCTCACAATGATTCGGCCATCAGTGAGGTGATGCGTACCAGTTCAGCCAAGCGCTCCTTGGCTTGACCACTGGAGATGGCGTCTTGTGCCATAACTACACCGTTTTTTAGGGAATTGGCGATGCCACCGACATAAATGGCTGCGCCAGCGTTTAGGGCTACGATATCCGCGGCAGCACTGGTGTCGTCGGTGAGAGATTGTTTTACCAGGGCCAAGCTGGATTCAGCAGAATCTGCGACGATACCGGCAAGATCAGCCGCGGTTCTAGGGTCCAGATCAAGCTGAGCCGGCTCAATATCGTACTCGGTAATGGCGCCGTCTTTGAGCTCGACCACATGAGTGGGAGCATCCAAGCGAAATTCATCTAGCCCATCACTGTGAACTACCATGGCATGTTGGGATCCCAGGAGTTTGAGCACCTCGGCTATCTTGCGCTGCCAGTCTCGGGAAAACACCCCAATGACCTGGCGTTTTGCCCCGGCGGGATTCGTCATCGGGCCAAGCACATTCATGAGGGTGCGAATGCCTATTTCCTGTCGAATCGGTCCCGCAAAGCGCATGGCCGAGTGGTGGGCCTGAGCAAACATAAAGCCGATACCTATCTCGTCGATGCAGGTGGCAACCTGCTCCGGCGTCAAGGAGAGCGAAACTCCAGCAGCTTCCAGGACATCGGCGCTGCCGCTGAAACTGGTCATCTTTCGATTGCCGTGCTTGGCAACCTTGGCACCGGCGCTTGCCGCAACGAAGGCCGCTGCGGTCGAGATGTTAAAAAGTTTGCTACCACTGCCGCCGGTACCGCAGGTGTCGACCAAGGTTTCACTTGCTGCGGGTACCTTTGTCGACAGCGCGCGCATGGTAAGGGCCGCACCAGCGATCTCTTCGGCGGTTTCGCCCTTTACGCGAAGCGCGGCAAGGAGCGCGCCGATCTGCCCCGAAGTCGCCTCGCCGGACATGATTTGCAGAAAAACGGCTGCCGCATCATCTTGGCTAAGATCGTTGCCTTCGACGATTTGAGCAAGCGCCTGCGGTATGTTCATAGGTTGTTCCTATCGCTGCAAAAAATTATTCAACAATTGATGACCATGCTCGGTGAGTATTGATTCAGGATGAAACTGCACTCCCTCGACATCGAGCTCGCGATGACGTAAACCCATGATCGCGTCCATCTCACCGTTTTCTTCCGTCCATGCCGTGACCTCCAAACAGTCGGGCATGGTTTCAGGAGCGACGACCAGAGAGTGATAGCGCGTTGCCTCGAACGGATTCGCCAGTTCGGCAAATACGCCGCTACCGTTATGGTGAATCTTGGAGGTCTTACCGTGCATCACGGCCTTGGCTCGAACGATGTCACCACCAAAGCTCTGGCCGATGCTTTGATGTCCAAGGCAAATGCCTAGCAGCGGAATTTTGCCGGCAAAGTAGGCCACTGTGTCTAACGATACCCCGGCCTCATTGGGGGTGCAGGGCCCAGGCGAGATGACGATTTTTTGCGGCGCCATGGCTTCGATGTCGGCTATGGTTATTTCATCGTTGCGTCTAACCGCCACTTCGGCGCCCAGTTCCAGCAGGTACTGCACAACGTTAAAGGTGAACGAGTCATAGTTGTCGATCATCAGAATCATGTCTGACCTATTGTGTTCTCGAGTTCGGGATGAACCATGCGGTTCTCGGCCATGGCTGCTGCGCGAAAGATTGCTCGACCTTTGTTTAGGCTTTCTTTCCACTCCAGTCTGGGCACCGAGTCGTGGACGATGCCGCCCCCCGCTTCAATATAAAGATAGCCGTCCTTAATTACCGCCGTGCGAATAGCGATGGCAGTGTCCATGTTGCCATTCCATGCCAGATATCCCACGGCGCCACCGTAAATGCCGCGCTTGACCGGCTCTAGCT
>JAYYHB010000230.1:0-2889 GCA_036157095.1 Pseudomonadota bacterium | reverse complement strand
CTAACAGCATCATTTGGGATGTGCGTTCTGCCGAGGAGTTTGCCGGTCTGCGCTCTGGGTCTGCCCGACGCGGGCACATTCCCGGGGCAGTGAACTTAGACTGGGAACTGCTCAAAGATGCCAACCGCCAGCTTAGACTGATTGAAAATCTAGAAGAAGTCGTCGAATCTCTTGGCCTCTTCGGGGCGGAGCAGGTGATCACCCACTGTCAGACCCACCATCGTTCTGGATTGTCTTATCTCGTCGGTCGGCTGCTTGGGCTGAACATCAAGGCGTTTCATGGCTCTTGGGCAGAGTGGGGCAATGACCCGAGCAAACCGATCACCAACCTCAACGAGACAGGTAATCCATGAGCGGTTTTTTTCTGGGTCTGCAAAAAATTCTGCCCCAGCATGGCCTATCGCGGCTGGTGGGCTGGCTAGCGCAAAGCCAAATACCGCTCATTCGCCGCACGTTTATTCACCTCTTTGCCAGAGCTTACGACATTTCCTTGGCCGATGCCGAACGCAAGGAGCTGGATGAATACCACAGCTTTAACGACTTTTTTACCCGTGCCCTCGCCGATGGTGCGCGACCGCTACCGAAGCAACCCAACGCACTAGCCTGCCCGGTAGACGGCACGATAAGCCAGATTGGTCAAATACAGAGCGATCTGCTAGTGCAGGCCAAGGGCCACCAGTACACGCTTAATTCCTTGGCGGGAAAAACGGGCAAAGGATTCGAGGACGGAGCCTTTTGCAGCATCTATCTTGCGCCCAGCAATTACCATCGCATCCACCTACCTTGGGACGGCACGCTGGTAGAGACGCGGGCCATTCCCGGCGCATTGTTTTCCGTCAACGGCATGACCGAAGCCGGAATACCCGGATTGTTTTGCAGAAACGAACGCTTAGTCTGCCGCTTTGAAACCGAACACGGTCCCATGCTTTTAGTGTTGGTGGGCGCGCTCATCGTCGCCTCTATAGAAACCGTATGGGAGGGACCCGCATCGCCCTATCGAGAAGAGATCGTAACCCAATATGAACAAGCATTTAGGCGCGGGGATGAGATTGGTCGGTTTTTACTAGGCTCGACAGTGATCTGCTGCTTCGTCAAAAACGCGGTGACTCTGGCAGAGCATTTGAATGCAGGGACAGTAGTCAGGCTTGGGGAAATAATAGGAGCGCCTTGAGTAAGAAAGGTCGACAATCACTAAGTCGATGAATAACTCTCGCAATCATGAAACCCAAAATGCTAAGGCTTGCCCCGGCCTTCCTCGTTTTTTAACTACTACTTTCGGGCATGGGATATAAGGAGACTAGTCAATGGCATACCTCTTAGCGATTGCGTTTTCACTGCTAGCACCTGCAGTTCCGCAAGCGTCCGAAACCGCGAGCTACAACAACAAACTGAAAGAAGCGCTGCCGGGCTTTAAGATGCCTGCCGCATGGCTCAGATCACACCCTCCGTTTCGGGTCGTCGGTAATGTGTACGGCGTTGGCGGCTTCGACCTAGCCACCTACCTCATCACCTCATCCGAAGGTCATATTTTGATCAACACCGGCATCGAAGGCTCTATAGATGATATCAGCGCAAACATAGACGCTCTCGGCTACGACATAGCCGATGTAAAGATTCTTTTATCGATGCAGTCACATTTCGACCACACCGCAGATCTAGCGCGCATTAAAAAAGAAACGGGTGCCAAAATGTACGCAACCGCACCTGATATGCGCGTGTTAGAAGACAGAGGGTTCAGCGACCCCCACTTTGGCGGCCTCGAAACGTTTAGGCCGATTAGGGTTGATAGGATTGTCAGGGACGGCGAAGTCATTGAGTTGGGCGAGATTAAACTCACCGTCCACTACCACCCCGGCCATACCGAAGGTAGCTCTAGCTATGGGATGAAGGTCCGAGAGAACGGAAAAACCTACAACGTTCTGATAGCGAATATGGGCACCATCAATCCTGGAAAAAAGCTGTTAGTAAAACCAACGTATCCCGGTATCTCGGAAGATTTCGCCACTACCTACCGCATACAAAAGGCCATGCCCGTTGATATTTGGGTAGCCGCACACAAGAGCCAATACGGTTTTTATTACAAATACAACCGTTCAAAGCCCTACAGTCCCGATACCTTTGTGGATCCAGAGGGTTTTGTTGACGCCGTTGAAAAACTCGAAGCGGTGTACCGGGTGCAGCTTTGGCAAGAAACGAAAGAAAGAGAAGCTGCCGTCAGCAATTAGCGAGAGTTTGGCTTATATCTAAAAACAGTAGGGAAACCCCGCCTGCTAGGCGGATACGGAAGCTTAATCGGCTCCTCGACGAGGTTCCTGCCAATGAGGATCCCTTTTTTGGAAAGATCGCGTGAGTGGCGGGAAAGAATTCAAAAGGGCAAGAAAGTATTTCTGGTCGCAATGTCGCTTAACTACCCCTAAACGCCGTCACGTCAGAAAGAGCTTTTACGCCACCCCCCAACATCACCAGCCGATCAAAGCCCAGGGCAACGCCTGCGCATTCGGGCAGCCCGTGTTCCAAGGCCGCTAAGAAGGCCTCGTCCACCGCCATGGCTGGCAGCCCGCGCTGCTGCCTTATTTCACTATCAGTTTTAAATCTCTGACGATGCTCGTCGGCGTCTAGCAACTCCCAGTAGCCGTTGGCAATTTCAATGCCGTCGATGACTAGTTCGAATCGTGCTGCGGTTTGACCGTCTGGGTTTATGCGCGCTAGCGCGGCTTGGTCTGCGGGGTAATCGGTAATAAAAAACCGTCCGGGGGTTAGGCGCTCGCAGGCTTCGGCGAAGGCGAGGTCGAGTGCATCCCTCCCGCGGCCTTTGCTCTTACCGACAACGTCCTCGTAGGTCAGCCGCTGATAGGGTTTGGGGCCTAAGAGGACATCCACCAGGTCTGC
>JAYYHB010000229.1:0-3652 GCA_036157095.1 Pseudomonadota bacterium | reverse complement strand
CGTCGCTATCATTTGGCTGAATCGACCCCATCGCATGAACGCATGGACGGGCCGACTGCATACGGAGTACCGTCATTTGCTTGATAAGGCAAATCGCGACCGGGCAGTGCGGGCCATTATTGTGACCGGCCGCGGAAAAGGCTTTTGCGTGGGCGGCGACAGCAAGGCCCTAAGCGGGCATGTGGACCGGGGTCGCTATGATCCTGGTATTAGCGCGGACATTGCCAAGCCAGGCTATGGCACTGACGAGCATTTTGATGCTTCCTTTGCCTATCACTTTGGCCTGGATAAGCCGGTCATTGCTGCAATGAATGGGTCTGCGGCCGGGGTTGGTCTGGCGTTGGTCTGTTTTGCGGACTTGCGCTTCGCGGTGCCAGGCGTCAAGTTTACCACCGCCCACGGCAAACTGAATTTGCCTGCAGAATATGGTCTTTCTTGGATGCTACCAAAGATTGTCGGTCTTGGCCGTGCTAACGACTTACTCCTTACCAGCCGAGTCTTCACCAGCGATGAAGCCCTTTCCTTGGGCTTTGTAAATCAAATTTTTGAGCCAACAGAGCTGCGAGATCGAACCGTCGACTACGCTCATCAACTCATTTCCAGCGTGTCGCCAAATTCATTGCGCCAAACCCGCTGGCAGATATACAGGGACCTTCACCGCGATGTCGCAAGTGCAGTGATCGAATCTGAGTGTTTGATTGAAGACATGGCTAAGGAAGAGGACTTTAAAGAGGGGATCGCCGCGTTGGTGCAAAAACGCCGCCCCGATTGGCCATCGGTAAAATAGCGCAGCTACTCTACCGTAAGCTTAAAGCTGGGAAGGTAGCCAGGTGGCTAGGCTGGGCCAAACTAGCAGCGCAGCCAGCAGCAATAGCTGTAATCCGATAAAGGGTAGTACTCCCCGATAAATCTCCGCCGTTTTTACATTTTCTGGCGCTACGCCACGCAGATAGAAAAGCGCGAAGCCAAAGGGCGGTGTTAGAAACGATGTCTGTAGGTTTACGGCAATTAGAACGCCCAGCCAAATCGGATCGACACCCATGGCCATAAGCACCGGTCCAACGATGGGTACCACCACAAAGGTGATCTCGATGAAGTCGAGAATAAAGCCGAGTAAAAAGATAACCAACATGACGACGCCAAGGGCTCCCCACATGCCCCCGGGCATCTGCTCGAACTGCGCTTGCACCATCTCGTCGCCGCCATAGCCGCGAAACACCAGCGAGAAGATCGACGCGCCAACCAGGATAAAGAATACCATGCCGGTGGTAGAAAGCGTCGAGCTTCCCACCTCGGACAACACGGCTCTATCGATCCGACCGTAGGCGAGACCTAGAACCAGGGCCCCGAAGGCGCCAACACCCGCAGCCTCAGTCGGAGTCGCGTAGCCACCTAGAATTGAGCCGAGCACTGCAACGATTAGCAGCAGCGGGGGCGCGAGCGCCGCGAATACCGGTGCAAGTTTCGCATCCTCCGTGCGTTCCGCAGGCGGCATGGACTGAGGTGCGACGATAACCCGAACCAAGATGTAAGTCAGATATAGCCCCACAAGACACAATCCGGGAATGATCGCGCCGGCAAATAAATCTCCGACGGAAATAGACTTAGGAGCGAAGATGCCCATGCTGAGCTGGGCCTGCTGGTAGCCGTTCGACAGTACGTCGCCAAGAAGCACCAAGGCAATGGAGGGTGGAATGATCTGTCCCAAGGTTCCCGTCGCGCAAATGGTGCCTGTGGCCAAGCTGGCGGGATAACCTCGCTGCAGCATAATCGGCAACGACATCAGGCCCATGGTGACTACTGTTGCGCCGACGATGCCGGTGCTGGCTGCCATCAGCATGCCGACCAAAATGACGGTAACTGCAAGTCCCCCTCGGTGGCGCCCTAACAAATCCGACAGATTGGCCAGCAGGTCTTCGGCGATACGGGTTTTTTCCAGCAGCACACCCATAAAAATGAATAGGGGTACTGCGATCAACGTCTGATTGGTGATGATGCCGAATAACCTGCCAGCTGCGAACCCTAAATCAGCGGGGTTGAAAGCGCCGGTCAGGGTGCCTGCGAAGGCGAAAATCAGGGCCACCCCAGCCAGAGTTAGAGCGACCGGATAACCTGCTAACAAGACTGCGAAGGTGACGGCAAAGAGGGCCAGCGGCGTTAGATTCATGATGGTTGGCGGCCCGTCATCGCAGTTTCGCCAGCAAAATAGATGCAACACCAGCTAGGCCCTGGCAAAACAACAGTGCGCCGGTCAACGGAATCAGGGTTTTGAGTAAGAAGACGCCGGGTATTCCGCCGACCTCGCTGGAAACCTCAAGGATCTGCCAACTGTTACTCACGTAGGGCAGTGATACCCAAATCATGAACCCGGCTACCGGCAACAAAAACAGAATGTGGCCAACCAGATCAATCCACGCCTGTTGCTCAGGGGAGCGTCGGCTGTAGAGAATGTCGACGCGCACGTGGGTGTTATCGTCAACCCCCAGAGCTATGGCTAGCATGAAAAGCGCACCGTGTAAGTACATGACGCTCTCCTGCAGCAGTACGGCACCGCTGTTGAGCGCGTAGCGTAGGATCACGATACCGAAGGTCAGTAACACCATGATTAAGGCTAGCCATCGCAATGGTCTAACGATCACACAAGTCAGGGCGCTGAGGCCGGCCAATAGTTGCAATACTTTCATGGCGAGCCTACAAGACCACTTCAATTAGGGTGGCGGCCAGCAGAGTGAAGCCGACCCAGATATTATTTCTGAAGGCCGCAAAGCAACCGTCCCGGGAGCGATCTCGTATGAGCGTTTGTTGATAAGCAAATAGACCAGTAATGATGATCAGGCCAACAAAGAAGGCACCCTGATATTTGAGGTTTACACCCAGCAAAAACCAAGTACCCAAGGCCAAGGTTTGCAGCACGGCGATCATGAAGCGATCTAGCTCACCAAATAAAATCGCGGTGCTTTTGATTCCAACTATTAGGTCATCGTCCCTATCGACCATGGCGTACTGGGTATCGTAAGCGACGATCCAAAATAACGAGCCGACAAAGAGCAGCACGGCCTGGGTGGGCACACCCAGATCCTGGGCTGACCAGGCCATCAAAATGCCCCAGCTAAAGGCGGCTCCCAACACCACTTGAGGCAGATGGGTGTAGCGCTTCATAAAGGGATAGGTGACGGCGAGTGCGAGACCACCAACCGCCAGTAGCTTCGTTATGGTGTTAAGGAAGAGAATCAGTAGTCCAGCGCTGGCGAGCAGTCCGGCAAATAGCTGAAGGGCCTGGCGTTCACTGACCGCTCCAGTGACTAAGGGGCGGTCCTTGGTGCGCTTTACAGCGCCATCCACGTGGCGATCCGCGTAGTCATTGATCACACATCCAGCGCTTCGCATAACGAAGGTGCCCACGGTAAAAATGATGATCAGCTCTAAGGAAGGGATGTCACCGGCGGCCATGGCCAGGGCCGCCAATGTGGGGCACAGCAGCAATAGTGTGCCGACAGGGCGGTCCAACCGCATCAGACGCAGATAGTCTTCCGGGGATGCCGTTGAAGTATTCGTGGTCAAAGCGTGAAGAAATCCTATTCTCTCATGTCACGCAGTGTATTGATTTAGACAACGCACCTCCACCTGGGCCCATGTTGGTCACTGTGCCGGC
>JAYYHB010000228.1:0-3086 GCA_036157095.1 Pseudomonadota bacterium | reverse complement strand
TGCAGACCTTTGCCCAGCTTTTCTCCGGAGACAGGACGAAGGTTCATATCCAACCAAACGAAATAAAAGGATGCGCCAATCCAAGCAATAGCAGTCACGATGTGCAGTGTTCGAAAGAAAAAAATGGACCATTCAGCCAAATTTAAATCTATGCCCACGTTTGATTAGTTCCTTCATAAACGAGCTCTCCTGAGATATAGCAACGACTAATACTGCGGTCATCGCTAAGCATCATGATTGCAAATAGTTCCTCGGTTAGATCGACGCAAGTTCCCAAACGCCCAGCCAACTGACTTGGCTTCGTCGGATCAAACACAACAAGATCAGCGGAGAGACCTGATTTCAGTTGTCCTATCTCATCTGCCAACCCAAGGGTCGATGCATTACCCGCAGTAATGGCGTAGAACGCTTCGAAGGGATGGAATCGTTGACCCTGTGCCTGCGCAACTTTATAGGCTTCCACACAGGTGTGTAACATGGACAAACCTGTCCCGCCTCCAACATCACTCGCTATCGACAGATGAGACCTGGGAATCGACTGAATGTCTAAAAATCCACTCCCAAGAAAAAGATTCGAGCTCGGGCAAAAAGCAATCTTTGCACCAGCATCAAGTAATCGAGCACGCTCATTAGGGGACAAATGAATGGAATGGGCAAAGGTCGCATCGCCACAGTTGAGACCATGCCCTTCATACACATCCAAGTAGTCTCGAGCATGTGGGAACAATCGCCCAACCTCAGCTATTTCTTGCAGATTCTCAGAAAGATGGGTTTGTAAAAGCACGTCTGTGTGCCCTTGCAGGAGCTCTCCGCAGAGGGCTAACTGCTCGTCACTGGAAGTGATGGCGAACCGTGGCGTCAGCGCATACCGAGCACGGCCTTTACCATGCCAACGATTAATCAGCTCCTCGCAATCTCTAGCACAAGGAATCGGTGGTTGCGTCAATTGCTCAGGAGCGTTGCGATCCATCATCACTTTACCCGCAACAAGAGCCATGTTTTTCGCTTCCGCAGCAGAGAACAGTGATTCGCAGGAGTGCGCGTGAACCGTTGTAAACACCTGAGCGCAGGTAGTGCCTAAGGCAATGATACGATGAAGAAAATGCTCTGCCTGCGCTGCCGCAAAGGCAGGGTCATAGAACGCAGTCTCTGCAGGAAAAGCATACCTCTCTAGCCAGTCAAGAAGCTGGTCACTGTAACTTGCCATGATCCCGAGCTGAGGCATATGCACGTGTGTGTCTATAAAGCCAGGGAAAATAATGCAAGACCGCAGGTCCTCGCATTCGCTGAGCGCATTTCCTTTGACTTCAAAATCGCTGGCGTCCATAACCGCGGTAATTTTTCCGTTCTCTATAACTAAAACTCCGTCGCTTTGCTCCTCTACCGCTGCCGCGCCATCAGAGTTTCTAACAAAGCTCATGAGTCTCGATCTTAACTTTAGCGCACCCACGATTAGCTACCTCGATAAGTCGTATAGCCGTAGTTACTAAGAAGAACCGGAATGTGTAATCGGGAACGGGAGCCGTCCAGATGAAAAATTATTTCTATCCGCGGGAAAAGCAGATCATGTTCACTGGCTCCATGCGTTCGTCGGTAACTAGCGATATCGAATACTAATCGATAAGTGCCTGATCCAAGATCTACGGCACCATCCCAAGCCTCAATGCGACCGTCTTCATTGGTGATAGCTGACGAAATAAGCGCGTCCTCGGGATCATATAGTTTTACTGCCAAGCCAGGTGCAGGTAAGCCGGATACAAGATCCAATACGTGCGTGCTTAGTTTGGTTCGTCCGTTTGGCGTCATCCTGGTAATCTCGGCCTGCATGTTAGTTTTAACCTGGGAAGCTGCTGCACCCGTGTCTCGTTCCCCTAGCAGGGCACTCGGCAATCCAGTTCTTCGCGCCTCGATGCCTCACATCAAGCGTGTGGCTCAAAGGCAGTTGCGACGCGCGCTTGAAGAATTTTGGTTTGCTCAGCCACCGCCTGCGCAAATTCTTCCTTCGTCGAGTTACAAATTCTCGCTTGAAGGGCTAAAAGCATTTCTTCGGCACTCAAGTCCCTCGCAAAAACAATAAAAATAAATCCATGTCGGTTTTTGTAAGCCGAGTTCAAACGCGCTAATGCTTCCAGCGTATCATCGCTTGCATTGAGCACCTGTCCTTGTTCAGCAAATGCCTTTTCTGCGCGGGCGTCGTTGGACGAAAATTTTTTTTTAAGAAGCTCTAAATCGCCAATCAAAGGATGTGCTGCCAACGCCTCCTCCATCTCAGAAACGGAGGCATTGCACCATCGCTCCACACAATAGGACTCGAGCTGTTGAATACTTTGAAAAGGTCTCTTGCTGGCAACATCTATTGCCCAATTTACGCAGTGGCACCAACCCATAGCCGTATCTCTCGCAGCATCCGCGGCGCAACCATTGAATTGCGCTAGATTGCTCATAGGAAAAGTCCAGGAACTTCGTTTTTCAGATGACGATTGCTAATTCCAACAATCTCCTCATTTGCACATTCTGATTGACGGTGCACAGGGCTCGCAGAGGACGATGGAATTACTTCAGAGGGACCGTCTTCGCTTAGGCAACTCTTCCGTGTTATATCTCGAAGCAGTCGAGCTACTACGTCAATCGCAATCGCACTAGGCTCCTTAAATTGAATGTCTCCATCTCCAATGGGACAACAAACCCTAGCTAATTCGTTAATCGTGGCACCATCTCGCTTTAACCGTGCAGAAAAATTTTTCCACTTAGTCTTCGAACCAATCATCCCGAGAAAAGCAAGATCGGAACGTCCAGTTAGATACTTCATAAGTGTGAAATCAATAGCGTGATCGTGGGTCAAAACGAAGACCCATGAATTCCTTGGTACTAAGCTCGCCAACCCAGGGCTGTCTAACAACGCTTCACTAAGTAGGACCTTTTGCTGGGCCGCAGATTTGTCCAGCCAATTCTGTCTAGAGTCTATAAGCTTTGTTCGCACGGGCAGGTTTTCAAGCAAATGCGATATCGCTTGACCTACGTGTCCCGCGCCAAAAATCACAACTTCAGGCATATCACAAAGCAATGGCTCGAAGAGTAAAGTCACA
>JAYYHB010000227.1:0-3369 GCA_036157095.1 Pseudomonadota bacterium | reverse complement strand
GGCCTATGCCGAACCTCAAGCGCGTTTCAACTTGGCCGATGTTACGACTACAGCCACAGCAGAAGGCGATGGCTATGTGCTCAATGGTTACAAAGCCGTAGTACTCAACGGCCCAGCCTCTCAGTTTATCGTAGTAAGCGCCCGCACCTCTGGCGAGCAACGAGACAAAGATGGCATAACGCTGTTTGTGGTGGACGCCAAGGCAGCCGGCGTTTCTCGCCGCGACTACCCAACAGTGGATGCGTTTCGCGCCTCAGAAATCACTCTAGAAGACGTGAAAGTCGATGCTAACAGCGTGATTGGAGAGGTTGGCAAGGGCTATGCTGTGCTGGAACAAACCATCGATGAAGGTATTTTGGCCATTGGCTCTGAAGCCGTTGGCTGCATGGAAAAACTCTATAAGGAAACCGTCGAGTACTGCCGCCAGCGCGAACAGTTCGGTCAAGCCATTGGTAAGTTTCAGGTTCTCCAGCATCGCATGGTCGATATGTTCATGGAGCATGAACAGTCGAAATCACTGATGTTTATGGCGGCCATGCGTATGGACGAGGGGTATGGCCCGGAGGCACAAAAAGCCATCAGCGCATTTAAGGTTCAAATTGGTAAGTCCGGTAAGTTCGTTGGCCAAAACGCTGTGCAGCTGCACGGCGGCATGGGCATGACCGAAGAGCTGAACATTGGCCATTACTTTAAGCGCCTAACCATTATCGACACGCTGTTTGGCAACGCGGACTTTCATCTCAAGCGATTCGGCGCACTATAGCGCCGACTTTTTTCACCGGCAGACACCGGGATAGGCGAGATTCAGAAGGAGGGCTGATGGCACGCTGGGATAAAGAAGATACATCGACCATTCCAGACTGGTTCTGGGAAGCCGTTGATACACCCGCAGAGAGTCGTACTATTGAAGTGGACGAATGCGATGTGGCGTACCGTTTTTATCCCGCGCCCGGTAAGCCCGGCATGCTTCTGATACACGGCATGAATGCCCACTCGCGCTGGTGGGACTTTATCGCCCCCCAACTCACGGACCAGTACCAAATTGCGGCCATGGATCTCACGGGCATGGGAGACTCGGATTACCGCTATGAGTATTCGAGCAAGACCTATGCCGAGGAGATCTTGTCGGTCATTGACAACGCGGGCTTGGGCGACGACGCCATCGTAGTAGCCCACAGCTTTGGCGGTTACATGGCGGTGAAGGCAGCCAATCTGCATCCAGAGAAATTCGGCGGCCTCGTGCTAGTGGACTCTGGCATCCGTCATCCCGATGAACCCATTCCCGACCGTCCCAACATGGGTGGCATGCAGGGCAAGATTTATCCCGATCGAGAAAGCGCCCTCATGCGTTTCCGCCTTCAGCCGCCGCAGCCATGCGAGAACGAATACATATTGCAGTACATAGCGCGCAACTCATTGATGCCCATGGATGGTGGCTGGGCGTGGAAGTTCGATGAAGATCTGCTTACCACCCTCACAGAAGTCGACCGGCAGCCAGAGGACTTCCGGTCTCTGACTGTGCCGTTAGGGGTTATTTTCGGCGCTAACAGCGAACTGTATTCTCGTCAAAGCCTTGAATACATGCAGGAGCTGGTGCCCCAGGACTTTCCGTTTCAGGAAATTGCAGACGCGCAACATCATGTTTTTCTCGATCAGCCCCTGGCCTTCGTTTTGGCGCTGAAGGAGATTTGCCAGCAGCTACCGTCGAAGTAGGCCTAGGGCTGTGTCTTAGCGTCCTACTGTTTGGGTGCAAGCAAAATGGTGCTCACTGCGCTTTCTTCAACTTTGTCGCGGGAAAAAAGCATAGGCACATGTCCTTCAGTAGCCCAGTTTTCCAGTAGGTTGTCGTAGAACGGCGAACGCGGGTCGCCTGACTGCCCCGGGGCGTTAGTCATGCGCGCTTCGTCCCAATTGCCGACATCGACTACCATGCGAAACGAAGCTCCGCTGCGCACGTTGAAGGTTTCGTCGTTGAAGCCGGTATTGTTGGTGGTGTTAGCGCTGCCACCCCGAGAATAGGCCCTGATTTTCATGCGCTCGACCAATTTTCCATCGGCGCGATCCAGAAGCGGATGCTTGAAAACCATTTGATGCAGATCTCCCCACTGCCACGCTCTAGCATCCTTGCCAAGCAGCCCCTCGGTCGCGGTCCATGCGTCGCGAAGGCTGGTGACGGCTTGCGCCTGGCCCTCATTGGTGGCTAGTAGCTCAAGTGAGGTTTGGGTCGACAGAGAACCGGCGGGTAACGATTCTCCGTCTGTCACGATGGCACCAAGCGCGGGGCTTAGATGGCGGTAGTACCAAACACTCCACAGCGCCGCTGCAGCGCTGTCCGCCTCCAGACGCTGATCCCAATTCGCCAGTAATGGCCCGCCAGATTTAGCATTGCTGTCGGCAATGTCCGGCAGCAGGGCGAGCACGCGGCGGGCCAACACCGAATGATAGTCCCGCTGCAGGTCTAGGGAGTCTTGCATGCTGTGAGGCTCTGGGGTGTCGAGGTATTCCCATAGGCGCTTGTAGCGCCAGGGTGCAGACCATTCGAAACCAACCTTGTATCGCTCAATGGGGTAGTCGGCGGGCAGGCTCATGGCGTTTGCCGTGCCGCTGAAGCCTCGTTCGGGGTTGTACTCTTCGGGCAGCACGTCCATGTCGAAGTAGCCATCCCACTCGTAGCGACCGTCGCCGGGAACCGGCATCAGGCCATCCCAGTTGTCGCGCTTAGGAAAACGCCCTGCAGGCTTGTAGCCAATATTGCCGTCGGTGTCGGCGTAGACCTGATTCTCAGAGGGTGCACCCCAGCGGTTGAGGGCGCCGACAAACTCGCGAAAGTTCTCCGCTCGCATGTACTCGATACTGCCAAAGTAGGGGGCCATGCCCGGTTCTAACCAAGCCGCGCGCACCACGAAGGCATGCTCTTCCGTCTCGGCGACCACTGGGCCGTGCCGGGTAAATTTCAGGGTAACGGTCTGAGGTTTGCCGCCCTTGATAGCGATGCTTTCCTCGACTTCAGTAAATGGCTCCACATCGCCCCGATACAGGTATCCGCCGGGGGTCTTCTCATAGACATAGAGGTCTTCCTGATCGATGGGAAAGATCGTGAGGCCGAAGGCGATCTTGTCGTTATGGCCGATGGAAATGCCGGGCAGGGCGGGCTCGCCTGCGCCAATGACATTGATCCCCGGTCCGTTCAGGTGCGCGACATAGCGCAGTGAGGGTACCGCATGGCTGCGATGTGGATCGTCCGCCAGAATTGGACGACCAGTTGTTGTGCGTGACCCGGTCACTACCCAGTTATTGCTGCCGACATCTGAGTTTTGCGCAGCACTGGTCTCGCGCTGTAGCAAGTTGGCCAGCTGCTCTTGGGCTGGC
>JAYYHB010000226.1:0-3669 GCA_036157095.1 Pseudomonadota bacterium | reverse complement strand
AGTGACTTGCTTGCATTGGCATATTTACCATCGTCCCAGGGCGCTCTTTTAATGGCGACTGAATCTGTTCCCGCGAACGTTCGCCCATCAATCAACAACAGAGATAGCACTGCGATTATTAACCTTCTGTGCATCAAAACTCACTCCTCACTACCAGAAGTTTGTGCCTCGATCATCGCCATAACTGTTCTCAGAAAAGGCTAGAAATCCCCCTTTAAATCGGCCATGTTTTACCGCAAGGGGGATAGGATTATGGATCTATACGAGGCCATGAGCACACTGCGTGCTGTGCGCAGACTTCGACCAGACCCAATTGACGAGGCTGTCATCGAGCGTGTGCTCACTGCCGCCACATGGGCACCAACAGGTGGAAATACTCAGCCCTGGCGGATCATCGCAGTCACAGACGCTAAGTTAAAGCAGGCGCTGCAGGACCTCTACAAACCTCATTGGGACGCATATGTGCCCGGCTACGAGGCCCGATTGGGCCAAATGCCCGAAGACGTCAAATCCTCTAGTATCAAGGCCCTGGACGCCGGTAACTATCTGGCCACTCATATGCACGAGGCGCCGCTGATTGCGATTTTCTGCTTCAACCCCAAGTTAATGGCCATTACTGATAGCGACCTGGACCGACCCAGCGTGGTTGGCGGCGGATCGGTATACCCTGCAGTCCAGAACTTCCTTTTGGCGTGCCGCAATGAGGGTCTAGGGTGCGTAATCACCACCCTCCTGTGCTACGAAGAATCAGCGGTGAAAGACCTACTGGACATCCCAGAAGACTGGTACACCTGCGCGCATATTCCTATAGGTCATCCTGTTTTGGGCGGGCATGGCAGCATTCGTCGCCGCTCTGTTGATCAAATGGTCCGCTATAACCGGTGGTAACTCCCCGATGCATCATTAGATACGCACCTAAACCTATTAATCTAATGCATGAGAACGACCCCACTCTGGATTAGTTCCCAGCGGCGAAGTGAAGCAAACGCAAACCAAAAAAGTACTAAGCAGCAAATGACAGATGACGCCAAAACCGAGCGTAAACGGTTAAACACCTATCAGTTGGCATCTTATGGTGCGCCGTCGATGCCGTTATCGATGGTGGCACTGCCCCTGGCCGTATATCTCACGCCCGTATATGCAGACTCTGCAGGCTTCGGCCTTAGCCTCGCCTTCGTTGGATTGATGCTGGCCCTGTCTCGAGTGTTCGACGGGGTTACGGACCCAGTGATCGGTTTCATGTCCGATCGTATTCGCACCCGATGGGGACGCCGAAAACCCTTCGTCCTGATCGGAATGCCGATATTTATGTTGGGGGTTTGGCTATTGTGGATTCCGCCCATCGAGTTTCGACAGATTACCTGGCTCGGCATGACATTCAATACCGGTTACCCTTACTTATTGGGAGTACTGGTGCTCATGTATGTTGGTGCCACCATTAAAGACGTCCCCTATTCAGCGTGGGGGGCTGAACTGGCACAAGGGTATAATGAGCGGACTCTCGTGATGAGTTGGAAGGAGGCCTTTACGGTCACGGGGTCATTGATCGGCGCCATGACACCTGCGGTGATTGTCTTTTGGGGATATACGAAACCCACCGACAACGTCTATTTTTTAACCATTGCCCTGGTGATCGTCATGCCGCTTCTGATTTTAAACATGCTTTATGCGGTACCAGAGCATCCAGTTCAAGAGAGCAACACCCAACGCTTGACCTTACGGGAGAGTTTTAGCTACGTATGGGCGAACGAACCATACCGAGTACTAGTGATTATCTTCCTATTCTCGACTATAGGTTCAGCCATGACGAACTCACTTAGTTTTTTCTTCGTCAAACACGTACTGCTTGCGGGCGATTTGTATGGGTTCTATCTCGCCCCTTATTTCCTCTCGCAAATTGTGGCGATTCCCCTTTGGTTCAAGCTATCTGCTCGTATCGGTAAGCACCGGGCGACCATGGTCGCGATTTTCTGGTACGCGCTTTGGTCTTGTTTCATTCCGTTAATCGCGATCGCACCGCAGGCCTGGTTCGATGCCTTCGAACTAAGTCGTATGCTGTCATTTTTGCCAAACAGTTGGCTTGCTGGCATGAATGCCCAGTTTGAAGGCATACCCACAGGCAAGTTTGCTTTGTTCATTGGCGTCATGTGCTTCAAAGGTAGCGCCATAGGAGCACTGAGCGCCTTGCCCTATGCCATGGCAGCGGACGTAATTGACTTAGATAGCGTGCGAACAGGCAAGAAACAGGGAGGAGCTTACTTCAGCATTTGGACGATGAGGCGCAAGCTCGCCTACGCGCTGGGGTTGGTCGTAGGAACCACGGCGGCAACGATTGTTGGCTTTAACTCGTTAGCTGACCCCGTCGAAAATCCCAACAGTGCGTACTCGCTTATTTGGCTTGCTTGTCTGTATTCTATCGTGCCGGCTGTCTTCAAGTTCGTAGCGCTTCCAATGCTTTGGCGCTACCCATTGACCGAAGAAAAGCTATCCGAAATTCAAAAAGAGATAAACTTAGAGAAGTAAATCACTTGAATTTTTTTCTGCAAAAATAAGCCATAGGAGTGTTTTCGTAAACCATGTCTGCGCGTTACCAAAAAAACCATCTAAAAGCCTGGCATGAAGACGGAGCTGTAGTTATTCCGAACTTTTTCGGGCCCGATGAGATCGCACCTATTTACGATGACTATGTACGCTTGTATGGATTGGAAGGCGCAGGTCAAGGCTATCCACTAGCAATAGACACCGGCCAGCCTGCAGGCGCCTTCCACTCCAAACAATTCAAGAATATCGATACGCTGCCCTACGATGGTAGTGTGGCAACAAACCTGATTTCCCTTCACCCAGCGCTAATTCAGCTGGCGGCTGAGCTGCTTGGCGACCAACCAGTACAGCTCTACCAATCGCATACCTGGGCCAAGTTCACTGGGGAAGCCGATTATGATCAGCCTTTTCACTGTGATTATGGCAATCACACGCTCACGGTGCCCGGCGAGGACGTTGCCCAGCGCACAGTGAATTTTGTGATTTACCTGTCTGATGTCACGGATGCCTTGGGAGCCATGCACTACGTGAAAAAATCTGACTCTGACGCGATTTTGGGCAAGCGTGCGATTGCGGCGCCCACCGAATGCCAGATTGCACTCAAGGCGAAACAGCACTCCACGGCAGCTCCTGCAGGATCGATAATTGCCTACGGCATCGATACGTTTCACCGCGGCACCAATATGACCGAACCAAATGGCCTGCGCTACACAATGACCGTGAGTTTTAAACGAGCCGATAACGCCAATATTGGCTTCCACGTATGGCAGCATGCGCTTGAGCGCCCATGGCATCATTTAATGAATCACGCTACGCCAGCGCAACTCGAATGCCTAGGAATTCCGGCGCCGGGGAATGAGTTTTGGACAGAGCTTACGCTGCGTCAGTGCCAGCTACGCTGGCCTGAATGGAATATGTCTGAGTACTTTTCGGCGCTCGCTATCGCATCGCACAGTACAGTGAATCACGCAGACTAGAGACCTCATTACTTAAAATCTGCGGCGCTATGTCGCTCAACGACGCGCGTCTCCGGGTCCCCCCAGGGTCGGTTTACACGGCGGCCTCTATCCACTGCCGGTCGTGCCTCAATTTGATGCGCCCAACGCGCGACATGGGTGTAGGAATCCG
>JAYYHB010000225.1:0-5091 GCA_036157095.1 Pseudomonadota bacterium | reverse complement strand
TGATGTCATCCAGGTCGTCGCCAGTAACGGGAAAACGCGAGTGCCGAGAATCGATCACCGTGGGCAAAAAATCCGCCGGCTGCTGATCTTCTTGCACGACTACAAGGGCAGAGCGGGGAATCATGATGTCTCGGGCGTGCATGTCGCTAACATGTAGCGCGCCAAAAATCATATTCAAGGCATCGACTTCAATCAGCTGTCGCTTCGCCGCGTCCTGCAGCATTTCGAGCAATTCAGGAACGTTGTCTGGCTCGCCGGAAAAAAAATCGCCGATCCATTCGCGCATGGATTTGCGCTGAGGTCTTTCTGAACTCTCACGACCAGGATCGTGTTGATCACTCATAGGTTTTCATTGCCAAACGCTGGCTCCTTTATTACCGAGTGTTGTAGGCATGCGTATGACGAATTGCAAGCCACTAATTTATGCATTTGCGGTGTCGCGAATGTACGGATTGGGTATGTGCAATGCCTCAAGCACGACACATTCCAGGTGTTCCATCTCTTCGGCGTCCTCAGCGGCTTCGTGATCAAAACCAAGCAAATGCAGTACACCATGGATGAATAGATGCTGCAGGTGATGATTCACTGGTTTGTCCTGTCCTCGTGCCTCGGCCCCCACGACGGGCCAGCAAATAGCAAGATCCCCAAGCGGCAGCTCCGGAAGCTCCTCGATTATTTCCTTCGTTGGCTTGACTACAGGCAATTCACCTTTGCCCATCGCACCGAAACTCAGCACATTGGTGGGATCTTCAAGGCCTCGAAAATGATCATTCAACCGCCTCGACTCGCTTTCGTCGCATAGGCGCACGCCTATTTCTTTCGCCAAGGCCGCCTCCAGATTCGCCGGCAGCGCTTGCGCTAGAGCAGTCATGCACGCTTCGAATACGTCGTGCAATTCTCTCGAACTTGGCACATCGTCCCAGTCCTCGGCTACTTGGATCTGCAGCGCGAACGCCACAGGACTCGGCGAACGGTTCACTGACCCCTGCCGCTGCCTCGTCGGTCATCACCGCGTAGCGATTCGCCATCGCCCCGGAACGATTCGTAGGCATCCACAATTTTTTGCACGAGTGGATGGCGCACCACATCCTTAGAGCCAAAGTGGGTAAACTCAATTCCGGAAATGCGCGCTAAAACGTCGCGTACATTGATCAGGCCAGAGTTCTCGCCGCGAGGCAGATCGATTTGGGTGATATCGCCCGTCACCACGGCAGTGGAACCAAATCCTATTCGGGTAAGGAACATCTTCATTTGCGCCACGGTCGTGTTTTGCGATTCATCCAAAATAATAAAGGCATTGTTCAAGGTGCGGCCGCGCATGTAGGCCAGTGGCGCAACCTCGATGATATTGCGCTCTATGTACTTGTTGACCCGCTCAACGCCCAACATCTCATAGAGGGCGTCGTACAGCGGGCGCAAGTAGGGATCGATTTTTTGTGCCAGATCGCCCGGCAAAAAACCAAGCTTCTCCCCCGCCTCCACCGCTGGTCGAACGAGCAGAATGCGCGACACCTGCTGAGACTCCAGGGCTTCCACTGCGCAGGCTACGGCCAAATAGGTTTTACCCGTGCCCGCAGGACCGATACCGAAGTTGATATCGTTCTTGCGAATAGCCCGACAGTAGCTCTGCTGATTACCGCCACGGGGTTTTATGGATTTCTTAGGCGTACGGATTACCAGCTCACCGCCGCTTGATAAGGTATCGGCGCTGCTTTCTGCACTGCGATCGGCATCACTCATCATGACTACCGACTGTCCCTGCTTATTCGCCGAACCAGTTTGCGCCAACAGCTCGTCAAGTCCTGCTTGCTGCAGGAATAGGTGCACAAAATCCGGCTCAATAACGTCTCTGTCGACGGTCTCGCGATACAGCTGATGCAGCAGCGCTTCCGCTGCCCGAACCGCGTCCGGTGCACCGCTGAGCTGAAATTCGTTACCGCGACTACGAATGTTAACGCCGAGTCGTCTTTCCAAGTGCTTAATGTTTTGATCCACGGGCCCGACTAGGGCGGCTAGTCGTCTGGAATCGTTCGGTTCGAGAGAAATTTTCTTTGCCAAGGTTGTCGCGGCGTCTGAAGTGTTTTCCAAAGGTCACCAGTGATGTTGTCTCCACGTAAGCCTACTAGAAGTCGTTTAATTTAATAACGCCTCATTGCGTCGATTTTATGACTAGCTAAGGCGCTTTCCGCGCAATGAGTTGGGTAGCGCTTCAGTGATCTGAACGTCGGTGAAGTCACCAATCAGCGTTTGCGGGCCATCGAAGTTCACCACCCGGTTGTTCTCTGTACGCGCTGCAAGCTGCCCGTCGCCTTTCCGGGCCTCGCTCATGACCAGCACTCGTTGCGTGGTACCAACCATACCTCGAGAAATGGCATCCGCCTGTTCGCGTATGCGTGCCTGCAAGGTTTGCAGCCAGGCTTTCTTAGTCGCCTCTGGCACCTCATCGACCAATCCCGCGGCAGGCGTGCCGGGTCTCGCGCTATAAATGAAGCTGAAGGAAGTATCAAAGCCTATTTCGTCAATCAGCGCCATGGTGTCATCGAACTCGCGCTGGGTTTCGCCAGGAAAACCCACAATAAAATCAGACGACAAGCTAATATTGGGCCGCACAGCCCGCAGCTTTTTTATGCGATCACGATAATCATCCGCGGTATGACCGCGTTTCATGGCTTCGAGGATGCGATCTGACCCGGACTGCACGGGCAAGTGAAGGTGGTTTACCAAGGCCGGGATATCCGCGTAGGCTTGGACCAAATTGTCGGAAAAATCCATCGGGTGAGACGTGGTAAAGCGAATGCGCTCTACTCCTGGTACATCGGCGACGTAATAGATCAGCTCTGCCAAATCTGCCTGATCACCGTCGATTTCGCCCAGATAAGAATTCACATTTTGACCCAGCAGATGAATCTCTCGAACGCCGTGTGACGCCATGCTTTCGACCTCTTGCATGACCGAGGCAACGGATCGGCTAACCTCCTCACCTCGAGTGTAGGGCACGACGCAGAAACTGCAGTACTTACTGCATCCTTCCATGATCGAAACGAAGGCTGCAGGCCCGTCAACACTGGGCTCCGGCAAGCGGTCAAATTTCTCGACCTCCGGAAAAGTGATGTCGACAACAGGCAGCATCTGTTGCTGTCGCGTGGTGACCATTTGAGGTAGTCGATGAATGGTCTGAGGACCGAACACCATGTCCACAACCGGCGCTCGCTTTATGATCGCTTCGCCTTCCTGGCTCGCAACGCAGCCACCAACTCCGATCACTAGGTCAGGACGCGACTGTTTGAGCTTTTGCCAACGACCTAGCTGGTGAAACACCTTCTCTTGGGCCTTTTCACGAATGGAACAGGTATTGAGCAAAAGCACATCGGCTTCCTCCTCCGTGGCCGCCAACTCATAACCCTGGGCGTCTTTCAGCACGTCGAGCATGCGCGCAGAGTCGTACTCATTCATCTGGCAGCCGTGGGTTTTGATAAAGAGTTTCTTCGCCATGCGATATAAACGTGCTGAAAAAGGGGGCGCAAGTATACGATATCGCCCGCAAATACCCAGCAACGGCGCCACTGACGACGCGACGAATCAGTCCTAGCCTTGAAATTGGTCGTCTTGTCCCCATAAACCCCGTCATATCAAGGTTTCAAAGCTTTTCATGACCAACAAAGACGAAAATCAGCACATTTACCGTGTGCTCTTCCAGAACCAAGGTCAGGTTTATGAGGTTTACGCACGCAATATTTACCAAAGCGAGCTTTACGGCTTTGTCGAGATTGAAGACTACACCTTCAGCAACAAGTCCCAAGTGGTCATCGACCCAAGCGAGGAAAGGTTGCGCAGTGAATTTGAGGGTGTGAAGCGTTCGTTTGTTCCCATGCACGCCGTCATAAGAATCGACGAGGTGGAAAAAGAAGGGGTGGCAAAAATTACAGCCACCGACGGCAGCAAAGTAACTCCCTTCCCCATGCCTGTACCTACCGACCGCTAGCGCACGCTCCTAGTAGTCGTCGATCAATGGAAACGCGCTGAGCACGCTGGGCTCCGCCAGCGGCTGAGCGCGCTGCAGCAAGGAAGGATTTAACGCAGAAAGATCAGATACTCCAAGCAGAGCCATGCTAATACGAATCTCTTGCTCAAGAATTTTTAAACCCCGCATCAATCCGGCATAACCACCCGCCGCCATGGCGAGACCCTCGAAGCGCCCCATGCCGACAAAATCTGCCCCTAAACACAGGCCCTTTACAACATCGGCACCGCGCATGAACCCGCCGTCGACGATGACGGGCACCCGACCAGCAACCGCCTGACTGATCCCTGGCAGGGCATCGATACAGGCCATTGTATGATCTAGCTGGCGTCCCCCGTGGTTGGACACATAAATCACATCCACCCCGGCCTCGACGCAGTGTGTGGCATCGTCCTCATGCATTACTCCCTTCACAATCAACGGGATGTCATGGGTTTCCTTGATATGAGCGATGGTGTCCCAGGTCATGCTGGCCTGATGAGAAAAATCGCCATCGGCAGCGGATGCAGAGCGTCCCGACATGGGCACGTAGCTCTTCATCACATCGCGCTCCCGGCGGGAATACACTTGAGTGTCTGCGGTGAGGCAGAAGCCCGTATAGCCAGCATCGATGGCGCGACGAATATGATCGTCCATCCAGCTTTGATCGCCCATCAAATACAGCTGGTAGACACGAGGCCCTGGCACGCCTTGAGCAACCGCCTCGTAATCTGGCGAGCAAGAGGAGCTGAGGATTTGTAGGATGCCGAAGTCCTTGGCCGCTCTAGCTACACTGGTGCCACCACCGGCCTCAAACGCCTGCACAGACCCAATCGGCGGCAGCAGCACGGGTATGCGCATAGGGCTACCCAGCAGCTCGGATTTTATCTCTACCTCAGTGACATCGTTCAAAATCCGCGGCTTAAACACCCAGGAATCTACCGCGGCCCGATTGCGGCGCAGGCTCGCCTCGGTATCCGCAGCGCCAACCAGGTAATCCCAATCACCTCGATCTAAATGCTTGCGTGCCAACTGTACCATTTCCGTAAGGCTGCGGAATTCAGCATCTTGTGGTGCTGCTTTATAATGTT
>JAYYHB010000224.1:0-3075 GCA_036157095.1 Pseudomonadota bacterium | reverse complement strand
TCGAGCGTTTGGCGCAAGGTAACGCGTCCTGCGGCTGGGTAGCCTTTATTGCAGCCACAAGTGGATCGACCTTGGCCAGCATTCCCAAGGACACAGCGCGAGCGATATTCAATCATCCCAATACGATGATTGCGGGTGTATTCGCACCTGCGGGCAAAGCATCAGTAAACAATGGAGAAGTCACAGTCAGCGGTCGCTGGCAGTGGGGATCAGGCACCCAAAATGCGAACTGGATTTTGGGCGGGACCCTAGTAAGGGCTGGCGATAGCAAACCCAGCCAGCACATGATCCTAATGCCCGCAGAGCAGATAGATTTTTTGGATACGTGGCATGTCTCGGGTCTACAAGGCACAGGGAGTACCGACTATGAAGTTAGCAATCTAACGCTCCCAGACAGCCATATTGTCGGTTTTGGCGAGCAGCGTCCCCCACGAACCCCGCTGTACCAGTTCCCGCAGTTTACGCTGCTAGCCATCGGGATCGGCGCCGTCGCGCTCGGCATTGCTCGGGCAGCAATTGACGAACTGGTTGGGCTTGCCCAGAACAAAAAGCGTATTAACAGCACATCTACATTGGCCGATCGCGCGCACTCGCACCTAGAAGTTGCCCGAGCTGAAGCAACCCTACGTAGCGCCCGTGCTTTCTACTACCAGTCCATTGAAGAGGCTTGGCTGGCTGCTGAGACTGGCGAAAGGGTCAGCATCGAGCAGCGCAGAGATATTCGCCTGGCCACTACCCACGCGGTAGAGGCCAGTATTAAGACCGTAAATGCTATGTATACCCTCGGCGGTGGCAGCGTGGTTTATGCGGATTCGCCTCTGCAGCGCCACCTGCGAGATGTGCATGTGACATCCCAACACATCATGGTGGCGCCCAGTACCCTTGAAACCGTAGGACGACTCTATTTGGGCGTTGATGCACAAACCTCGACACTTTAAGCGAGCGCCTCAAAACGGCGTCGTCACTAGCTGAGTATCCAGCCCCCATCGACGTCGACAGTGGTGCCCGTGACGAAGTCGTTTTTCACCACAAACATAATGCCTTCAGCGACCTCTTCAGATGTCCCAGCCCTAGGAATCAGATTCTTGGCGGTTGCGCCGCCAAGCATTTTAGCTCTGGCGTCCGCGTCATTGCCGAACATAGGCGTATCGATCACGCCAGGACTGACCACGTTTATGCGCTTAGGCGCCAGCTCAGCTGTCACCGCACGGACGAATTGCTCGACGGCTCCCCCCACGGAGGCGATTGCCGCCTGACCGGGTTTTGCCCGTCGGGCCGGAGCGCCTGATACAAGTACGATGCAGCCATCATCACTCAAATGCTCTGCGCCTAACCGCACCACATTGGTATATCCCCACAACTTGTCGAAGGAGGCTCTGTAGCCGGCAAGATCCATCTGCAAAAAAGGCCCCGCTGCCCTTTCGCCACCCGTAGCGGCAGAGATCAGTACATCAAAGGGCGCTTGGGCAGCGAAGAGGTCTGCCAGGACAGCTTCATCTCGCACATCACAGGCGGCGAATTCCACGCCTGGGATATCTCCGGCTTTGTCGGGGTTACGACTAATGGCAACAACAGCTGCTCCTTCCGACTGCAGCATTTTTATGGTCGCCAGGCCAATTCCAGATGTGCCACCAAATACCAATGCCTTTTTTCCATGCAAGTTCATCTCCTCTCCCTCGTGCTTTTGATTTGCCGTATTGGAGCAAAGCGTCGAGACGTTGTCACTCGGTTCCAGCGCTTCGAAATACCAGAGATTGAAATCGAAGTTCGCTACACTATGCGCTCTGATTAGTTAGGACTTGCCGTGTACCCTGATCGCCCGCTACCCGACGCACTAGAACGAATTAGCAGCCGACGCTCGGTCAAGGCGATAGACCTCGCAGAACCGGGCCCCGATGAGACGATCCTGGAGACAATTCTCGAGACTGCGCTGCGAGTGCCCGATCACGGCAAGCTCGGTCCTTGGCGTTTGGTGACTTTTTCCGGAGACGATCGTGCTGCATTTGGCGGCATTTTGGCGGCTCGCTGGCAGGTACTGCATCCGGAGGCCAATGACGCGCAAATCAATTTTGAGAAGAAACGGTTTTTGCGTGCCCCAGTGGTTGTGGCCGTGCTCAGCGAACGCCAACCGGCGCATAAGATCCCCGAGTGGGAGCAGATATTGTCCGCCGGTGCGGTCTGCCAAAATCTCTTGGTGGCTGCCAGCCTGGCTGGTTTTGCCGCCCAATGGCTGACGGAATGGTATACCTACGATACCCACATCCAGTCACTTTTCGGGATCGGTGACCATGAAGATATTGCAGGCTTTATTTACATCGGCAGCGCCGCCAGCAAGCCTGACGAGCGCCCTCGACCCGAGACACCAACCCGTATCAGACGCTGGCAAGACCAAAACGAGGTCTAGGCCACACCCGCAACTATTTTTGTTTACTAAAAAAGGGGAATCCGTATGGAAGATGTCGTGATTATCGACGCCGCACGCTCTGCCGTTGGTCGCAAGGGCGGCAGCATTGGCGGAGCACATCCAGCCGACATGCTCGGTCAGGTGATGATGCAACTCTTGGCGCGCAACCACTTGGAGTCTGCAGATGTCGATCAAGTGGTCGGTGGCTGCGTGAACAAGTTGGCATCACAGGGTATGAACATTACGCGCACAGCCTGGTTGGCAAACGGCGGCGCCATAGAGACGCCCTGCATTACCATCGACTCTCAATGCGGTTCGTCTCAACAGTCGACAACCCTGGCCCACAACATCATTAGCTCAGGAGCAGCAGATGTGGTCATGGCCTGTGGCGTCGAGAATATGACGCGCGTACCGATTGGCAGCGACGCTGTTCCTGCGAACAAGAAAATGGGCAAACCCGTCGGTCGCAGCTACTTCGAGCAACGCGAATTCACAAGCCAATTCGAGGCCGCAGAGCGTCTGGCGGAGAAGTATCAACTGACCCGCAGCGATACCGACAACTTCGGGCTGCAGTCGCAAATGCGCGCAAAGGCAGCAATTGAGAACGGTCATTTTGACTCGCAAATCATCCCCGTCGAAGCGCCGGAAATGGACGACAACTTTGAGCGTAC
>JAYYHB010000223.1:0-4082 GCA_036157095.1 Pseudomonadota bacterium | reverse complement strand
GCCCAGGTTGCCAATCAGCATGACCTTGTTGATACCTCTCGCCATTGTTGTCTCCGAATAAAATTCGATTTGTTAGTGTAGTGCAAAGCCGCGGGCCACCCAATCGCAAATATGCATTGTTCGATGTACTCCTTGTGACTCCGCAAGCTAATGTCTGGCTTACGCGGTGTCTGCGATCTTGCCGCGCTTGCATGATCAAGCTATGTTGCGTCTCTTTTTGCTGCCACGAGTACCCACGTCTTGGATAAGATCGCTGTCCGCGGTGCACGCACCCACAACCTCAAAAATATCGATCTGGACATACCGCGGGATAAGCTGGTAATTATTACAGGCCTCTCGGGGTCTGGAAAATCGTCCTTAGCCTTCGACACCCTTTATGCCGAAGGGCAGCGTAGGTACGTAGAGTCTCTGTCGGCCTATGCCCGGCAATTCTTGTCAATGATGGAAAAGCCCGATGTCGATCTGATCGAGGGCCTGTCACCCGCGATTTCAATTGAGCAAAAATCTACCTCTCACAATCCCCGTTCAACCGTGGGCACAATTACCGAAATTTATGACTACCTGCGCCTACTCTTTGCGCGCGTAGGCGAACCACGATGTCCAACTCACGATTTACCGCTGGATGCGCAAACCGTCAGCCAGATGGTGGATCAGGTCATTCAGGGTATGCCTGATCAACGCATCATGGTGTTGGCGCCAGTCATCAATGAACGTAAGGGCGAACACCTGCACGTATTCCAGGAACTCATTGGTAACGGCTTCGTGCGTGCACGCATAAACGGTCTAGTGGTAGATTTGGACGATGCGCCGGCCCTAGACAAAAATAAAAAACACACCATTGAAGCTGTGGTGGACCGGGTTCGCGTGAAGGACGACATTGCTCAGCGTTTGGCCGAGAGTTTTGAAACTGCACTGAATTTATCTGACGGCGTCGCCCATGTGATTGATATGGACGACGATGCGCTGCCGGCAACCATATTCTCCGCTCGCTTCGCCTGCCCTACCTGCGGCTATTCGATTGCAGAACTTGAACCAAGAATGTTCTCTTTCAACAATCCTGCTGGCGCCTGCACCAGTTGCGACGGACTTGGCGTGACCCAGTTTTTTGATCCGGACCTTGTGGTGGCTGATGACGAGCTAACCTTGGCCGAAGGTGCCATTCGAGGTTGGGACCGCCGCAACGTTTATTACTTCCACATGCTTAGCTCAATCGCCGAGCACTTCGGTTTTGATGTGGAAGTGCCATTCAACAAGCTCAGCAAAAAACACCGCGAAGTAATTCTCAACGGCAGTGGTCGCCAACGAATCGACTTCAGCTACGTCAATGATCGCGGTGATATCATCAAGCGCACTCATCGATTTGAAGGCGTCTTGCCCAACATGGCGCGCCGATTCCGCGAAACGGAATCCAGCATGGTGCGAGAAAACCTGCAAAAGTTCATGCGGGTAACACATTGCCCCAGCTGCGCGGGAACTCGCCTGCGAGAAGAGTCGCGCCACGTCTTCGTGGGCAAAAGCAGCTTACCGAACATTACTGAGCAATCTATCGCTGCAACCCTCGCACACTTCAACAAACTCAAGCTGAAGGGTCAACGCGCCACGATTGCAGACAAAATTCTTAAAGAGATCAAAGCTAGACTTCAGTTTTTGGTAGATGTCGGGCTGAATTACCTAACACTTGATCGCAGTGCAGAGACGCTATCCGGAGGCGAGGCCCAACGTATTCGCCTGGCAAGCCAAATTGGCGCGGGATTGGTCGGCGTGATGTACATACTCGATGAGCCCTCCATTGGCCTGCATCAGCGTGACAACGAGCGGCTGCTGAAAACTTTAGAGCATCTGCGGGATTTAGGTAATACCGTCGTAGTGGTTGAGCATGACGAAGAGGCCATGCGTAAGGCCGACTACCTGATCGATATCGGCCCCGGCGCCGGAGTGCATGGCGGCCAAGTGGTCGCGGCAGGTTGCTATGAAGACATCTCGAGCAACAAAAATTCCGTTACCGGGCAGTATTTGAGTGGCACGAAACAGATCGCTGTGCCGAAAAAGCGCAACGCGCCAGACCCGAAGAAAATGCTCAGCTTGACTGGCGCGAACGGTAACAACCTCAACAATGTGGCATTAAGTATTCCATGCGGTCTGCTCACCTGCGTGACCGGCGTCTCTGGTTCTGGCAAATCAACGCTGATCAATCACACCCTATTTCCGATTGCCACAACAGCCCTGAACAAGGCTACGACGCTCAAGCCCCGGCCCTATACCGCTATTGAAGGCCTAGAGCATTTGGACAAGGTGGTGGACATAGACCAGAGCCCCATTGGCAGGACCCCACGTTCAAACCCTGCCACCTATACGGGCCTGTTCACGCCGATTCGAGAGTTGTTTGCGCAGGTGCCCGAGGCGCGTGCCCGAGGTTACAAACCTGGCCGCTTCAGCTTCAATGTTAAGGGTGGGCGCTGTGAAGCGTGCCAGGGCGACGGTCTGATTAAGGTTGAGATGCATTTTCTGCCTGATATTTACGTGCCTTGCGATACCTGTTCAGGCAAGCGCTATAACCGAGAAACTCTGGGTGTTCGCTATAAGGGTAAGAACATCAACGAAGTGCTCGACATGACGGTAGAGGATGCGGCGGAGTTTTTCGCTGCTGTACCCATGCTGGCACGAAAGCTCGAAACGCTAAAAGATGTTGGCCTTTCTTATATTCGTCTAGGTCAATCCGCCACAACCTTATCTGGTGGGGAGGCCCAGCGCATCAAACTGTCGAGAGAGCTGTCGAAGCGAGATACCGGTAGCACCCTCTATATTCTAGATGAGCCGACAACGGGGCTGCACTTTCACGATATTGCGCAACTACTAGACGTACTGCATCGACTCAGAGACGACGGCAATACCATTGTAGTGATTGAGCACAATTTAGACGTGATCAAAACCGCAGATTGGAGTGTGGATCTCGGCCCTGAGGGCGGATCTGGTGGCGGTGAGATTATTGCGACAGGTACGCCTGAACAGGTAGCGAAAATTAAGAAGTCCCACACGGGACGTTTTTTGAAAGAGACGCTTGCTTGACGCACTGGGCGAGTCGTCCGTATCTCGCTGGGGTCTCGCTCCTTAAGACGATAAAGAGACTAACAGCTAGATAAGCATGCTCGCAGAGCACTTGTGCACAACTGCACATTTTCTTGTCTTGCGGAGTAGCCCATCAATCCTATACGCCAGACTTTGCCAGCGAAAGCTCCGAGACCTGCACCAATTTCGAGGTTAAATTGCTGCAATAGCTGCTTACGAACAGCTGCCTCGTCAACGCCCGCAGGCACTTTCACAAGGTTTAGCTGAGGCAATCGATAGGAGGCATCTACGACAAACTCCAAACCAAGTCCGCTCAAATGTTCATAAAGAGACGCATGCATGGTGCGATGTTTTTCCCATGACTGCTCGAGGCCCTCTTCTTTCACCATGAGAAGCGCCTCATGCAGCCCGTACATCGCATTCACAGGCGCGGTATGGTGATAGGTACGGCCGCCGCCTTGACCACCTTCCCAATAAGCCATGAGCAAAGAAACATCTAAAAACCAGCTTTGTACTGGTGTGTTGCGCGCCTTAACTCGGTCTGCGGCGGCTTGGCTGAACGTAATGAGGCTTATACCCGGAGGAGCTGAAAGACACTTCTGGGTGCCTGAATAAGCAACGTCTGCCTGCCACTCGTCGACGTTCAACTCAACGCCCGCTAAGCCTGTGACGGAGTCAACGATAGTCAGACAACCCTCTTCTTTTGCTAGACCGCACAGGGTTTTCACGTCACTGCAGACACCCGTCGATGTTTCTGCGTGTACGAAGCCAACAATTTTCGTGTCGGGATTTTCTTGCAAAGCTACGCGCAGTTTTTCAGGGTCTACTTGCGTACCCCACTCGTCCTCTACAGTGACTAGCTCGCCACCCATGCGTCTAACATTTTCCGCCATACGCATACCGAAGACGCCATTTATGCAGACGATGGCCTTGTCGCCGGGTTCCAGCAGGTTGGCATAGGCGGCTTCCATGGCTGCAGAGCCAGGTGCCGACAACGGTAATGTCAGTGGATTGGA
>JAYYHB010000222.1:0-9591 GCA_036157095.1 Pseudomonadota bacterium | reverse complement strand
GGCCAACCTGGTTGGAAACGCTTTGATTGACTCGGGTATACGGCCGGGGCATCGGATTGCCTATTTAGATAGAAACTCACCAGAATATTTTATTTTTCTATTTGGCGGAGCAAAGGTTAATGCCGTTTCAGTTGCAGTGAACTGGCGTTTAGCTACCGAGGAGATGGAGTATATTCTTAATCATAGTGAGGCTACTGTACTCTTGATCGGCGAGGAATTTCTTTCCGCGGTTCGAGAGATGAATCTATCTGCGATTAAAACAGTTGTGGTGCTCGGTGATCCTGGCGAAAGCGGACATCCCACGTTTGATCAATGGTTGGTGGGAAGAGCAGCTACAGATCCAAGCGTGCCAATTTCGCCTGAAGACACTTGTTACCAGTTGTACACCTCTGGAACGACCGGATTGCCGAAGGGCGTTGAGCTAACTCATTCAAACTTCATGCACACCATGCGCGATTCACTTGTGGCGACTAAAATGACACGAGATTCGGTCAACCTAGTCTGCATGCCGCTTTTTCATATATCAGGAAGTGGGTGGGGAGTTGTAGGACTTTTCAACGGCGCTCGCTCTATTTTGCTTCGAGATGTCGATCTCGGGGCAATTCTGCGCCTAATACCGAAATTCGGTATTACGCATAGCTTATTTGTGCCTGCGGTATTGCAATTTCTGCTTGCGGAAGAAGCTTGTAGGGAAACAGATTTTTCCTCATTACAAAGTATTGTTTACGGGGCCTCTCCGATTACAGAGGCAGTATTAATCGATGCTATGCGCACCTTCGGCTGCGAATTTGTTCAAATTTATGGGCTAACCGAAACCACCGGTGGCATCAGCGTTCTCGAATATGCCGACCATGATCCCGAAGGGCCCCGGTCGCACCTTTTGCGATCTTGTGGCAAAGCAATCTCGACGCACAGCATTAAAATTCTCGATCGGGACTCAGGTGAAGAAATGCCAGAGGGCGAAGTCGGTGAGATTTGTGTAGCCGGTCCACAAGTGATGAAAAGTTATTGGCGAAACGAAGAGGCGACGAACGATAGCTTCATCGACGGTTGGTTTCGCACAGGAGACGCTGGGTACCTGAATGATGGTTATTTATATATTCACGATCGGGTAAAGGACATGGTCATAAGCGGGGGCGAGAACATTTATCCCGCTGAAATCGAGAACGTCCTGATGCGACATCCGCTTGTTGCCGATTGTGCGGTTATTGGCGTGCCGAGTGATCGTTGGGGCGAGACTGTTAAGGCCATAGTGACGCGCACTGACGAAAGTCTGAGCGAGCAAGCTCTGATCGAACACTGCCGCAAATCGCTCGCAGGCTATAAGTGCCCAACTTCTGTGGACTGGATGGCTGACATTCCTCGGAACCCGTCAGGCAAGATTCTTAAGGTGGAGTTGCGTAAACCTTACTGGCAGGGTAAGTCTCGCCAAGTCTCCTGATTTCCAATGCCCATTAGGGTCTCGTTTAAGGCGATGCCTATCGCAAAATTAGAGAACAAGATAAGGACGAACCTCACCATTATTCAAAAAAGAGCAGCAAACTAGCTACCAATCTATTGATCAAATGAGGGCGCCTATGGTTTTTCATCTAGAGGTGGTCTTGTTAGTGTTAATGGAAATGTCGAACCTCATTGAAACGATACCAGCGTGAAGAGTTTTCATCAGGCGATATTTGCAATACGCCTGTGAATGACCAGGACGTCATAGAGCAATGTTGCCGACAGGTAGCTTTTAAGGTCAAAAACTTGACGGCGCCTGTTGTTTTACACTGTCTAGTCCTTTCTTAATACACAGCCAGAGATAGCGACCATTTAGGAACACCGCAAAGTGCTAGGCTTTTGTATTTTTCTGCATCTCGGCCGGAGTTGGGAACGAGCTGCCACCGCTAGCGAGGTAACCTTCTGGCACTAAAAATCCACGAGTCATTAGAGACTCGCCGTCACCGACTTGGGTTAAATGTTGAGCGATGGCTTGAATCCCATCGCCTAGAGCTGTGCCGCTGAAGATCCAATCGTTTAAAGCCTCATGACTCGGCAAACTGTCGCCGGGCTGAGCGGCCACTGCTTCGTGGTAAAACGTACGTAGGTCATCGACCATATGACGAATCAACAGCGGCATTTCAAATTGCCAGCTGATATCCCCCGCTGGGAGATCGATCACGTTGCCATTATCGGCGATTTCACCCAACGCTCTCGCAACCTGCTCCACCTGATCTGGTCCGGCACCGGTCACCCCAAATAAGGTTCTGCCCCGAGCCGCCCTCGTTTCGGCAGACCACGGCGCCATTAGGTTTATTTCGGCGAGCAATCGGGCCGAAATGGATTCATCCTCAGCCACCGCAAAGCTGACCGGACAGGACCATTCACTAGAGCCAGATCCTATCGGCGCCTCAATCGGATAATCTTCTATCGTTGGCTCGACGGCGCTTTGCAGCATTGCAAAACTTGCCCGCAAAACATTTTTCTGAAAGTCAGTATCGCCGACGGTGCCAAGGGGGCGGCCAAGCGGAAAAGGCACCCATAGCGCCCGAGGCGTCCTAACCGCCTCGGATTGTTCACGGATTAGGCTAATGGACGCAGTCGCGACCCCGGCACGTTCTATATAGTTCGCAAGAGCGCCAACGGCGCCCGTACAGATGGGTCAGACCGGCACCATCAGCGCAACATCTACTTCCCCCGCCGCAAGCAACCGGCCGACTTCTTCGCCCGCCTTAGACAACGCATCATGATTGGGCTGCGCGCCCATAAACGAATAATGCCAGCTGGAAACCGCGCCAATTTCACCGTCCGCGGCCATTTCACGCAGCCTGTCTAGCGGAAACCAAATATTTGGATCTTGTTGGTAGGAACTGCGATCAAAATTGGCACTAATATGCGAAACCACAAGATCGCCAAAGTCAGCATCGCCGGGGATTAACCTATAGTCTACAGCACCAACCCTAAAGGGAACGTCCGTGCGTCGGTGCAGGCCGGCGGTAGAAATGATTGCGACAGTGCAATCCTTTAACGGTTTAGGCGTAATCCACGGTGCCAACGCGACAGGCTGCATCTCACTGGAGCGCAACCTAATATGCTCTGCTTCCGTGTCATGAAGGTCTGATAAACGAACCATAAAACTAAACCGTTGGAATTAATAAGTGAGCTTAAAATTTTCAAGTCGCTGAATTCAATGCAGCGGGCCGGGGACTAAGGCGTAACCTACTCAACGCAGCAAGCAATACTTCTAGCGACTTGGCGGATAGGTTTTGGTTCTGCCGCGTAATTTCTATAGCAAAGCCCTGTACGTATCGGTCGTCATCCTCAAGAGTCAGCGCCAACAGTTTTTCAATTTGCGCAGCCGAAAATTCATGGTTACAGGCCGCCTGTAACAAACTGTAGGCAATAGACTGCCTCACCGTAGACCTTGGAAATAAGGCAACCACGGTGTTATTGGGCTCAACCCTCGGCGCCAACCTTTGAATTAGCGCGTCAATTGCCAAGCTAAAGTCTGCATCTTTGCAGCGAAAAATTTGACCCATGGCATAAGCTGCGTTCGATCGAACCAGATCATCTGGATCCTTGGTAAGGGCTTCCAACAAAGCCCTTACAACTTGAGCATTCGGGCCATTTGAAGACTCACCCAGCGCATAAACTGCCAAACGCCGAATGCTAACGCGCTGATTATCAACAAAGGGCAGTATCTTCATGGCATGAGCAGAACCGGATATTTTCAGTCCATAGCAGGAGGATCGCCGAACCGATTCTTCGGCGTGCGTTAACCCTTCAAGCAGCACATCTACAGCCGCATCGGACCGCGTTTCCCCTAACAGGTAAGCGGCCTCGACCCGTTTCGCTTCGTTGCCACTAAACAGCCGCTGTTTCAACTCTGCCAGAGAGTTGGACACCAAAGCGGTTGATTCCGCGTTGCTCGACCAGTTCCAAATGTTACGCACAATCGGTTGAAGCTCTGGCAAAAGTCTTTGTATATATTCGGTTGCATCAAACTCCGACTGATATTGCCAAGCCGCGCAGGTAGGCTCCTGAGTGCGCATAAAATGGAATTTATACATAAAACGGTCTGCAGCCTCTAAAAATGTCCGCGAGCCTCTGTGCAAAATATCGTAGTGGCACAGCACCACACTGCCTTTAGGCACGGTTATAAATTTACGCTGCAGGTTTGGTATGCCCAACGAGGCGACGGATTCGTTTAATCTTCGATCTCGAAAGCTCAACTCTTCGTTAGCCAACTCCTCTCGCGTAAAAGCTCGGCCTATCCCGTCGAAGGAATGCCATGTGCCGTCGGGTTTTTCAAAATCATTAGTCCAGTACTGGGTTCCTAAAATAAGCTCGGTGGGGCCGTTTTCAGCGGTCACTTCCTGAGGATAATAAAACAGCAGCGCCCAATCCGGGCGATGCGCCCGGTAATGTCCACGCTCATTCCACGGCAGGTTGCCGTCTTGGTGAAAGACTTGATCCACATTTGAACTTTTATGTACAAAATTATGAGGGTGAATGACATAACTATCGCCGAGCACACTTCTTAAAGCCCCGTTTACCGACGGGTCTTCAAATAGTCGGTCTATCTGAGGAATACGCGCACGCAGACTATCCCCAATAATATCTAAATGCGCGGTATTGCTGCGGGAGTCTTCGACCAGGCTATAAATTTGTTGGGCGCTTCGATAAAGGTGGTCATGAAAAGCTTCGTCCAAACTTTCGGGCTGAATGACTAAAATCCCATCAGATAAATATTGAGCATATTGCTCGCTGGTTAATAAGTGCTTCATGGCTAATGTGGTCTAAATTTTTGCTTTTAGGCAGGTAAATGTTTTGAACACGCTTAGTCTATCGTGAACAATATTGCATGATCTAAGCCTAGCTTGAGCGCCCGCACACAGATATATCTACAATACCGCTTAGACTCAGGTCTTTTTCCGCACCCTGCGGTTGCGCAACAAAGGCTTTCGTTTGGGCTCCCGACTTGATGTAAAAAACGAAGAATCTAGGCTTAGAGCGGTAACTATGGGCATTAGGGCAAGCCCACCTCCTCACTTTCCCGACTTCGTGCGGCCTTAAATCGCGAGGTTGGCTTGGCAGTCCTTACCTGCTCAAGCCAGAACACGCCGTCATAGGGCGCACTGTTTCCCCGGGTAGAGAGCAGATCCATGTCACCATCACTATCCAGGTCTCTGGCAATGAATTGATCAAACATACCGCGCTTACGCCGCGATACATCGTGTCGTGTCCAGTCTTTACCCGGCCGGGAGTCGGCACCCGGATTCTCAAACCATGCGAGGCGACCAAGGGGTGAATCAATGGGGGTCAAGCTCTCGTCAAGCCGTGATCCCTGGCTGTAACCACCTGCAAATAGATCTTGATCCCCATCACCATCGATGTCGACCAGGGTCATACCAACCAGACTATCGGGATGGAGGGAGCCTATAGGATGGCCGATCCAACCCTCGTCGATAAATTCCGGCTGTTGAAACCAGGCAGCGCCCCGCCGGGTCAGGGAGACAATATCCAACCGCCCGTCGCCATTCATATCCGCATAGTCCATGTTGAATCCATTAGCATGCCGGCCAATCGTGCCGATCGCGTGCTCTTTAAACTCCATATCACCTAGGTTTTCGAACCAGGCAATTCGATCCTCGCCGCGACTGCCAATGACAATATCAAGATCACCGTCATCATCCAGGTCTACTGGCTCCGCATTCTGCGGTACGCTGTACTTACCGAGAATCATCTCATGCCAGTTTGCCCCATCGATTGGGTCGCCGGTTACTGTGTAGATCGCTACAGGATCAGAACGCATGTAGTCACTAGTGCCCGGGCGCTGCGCACCCTTGTTCGCAGCAATAGCCTCAGGTTTATTGTCACCATTAAGATCAGCCAGAAAAACACGGATGTAGGAACCACGATTTTTGGTCATCGGCAGGACCAGCTGCGGCCAAGGTTCGGTACGTGCATCTGGACCAGGATTCTGCAGATACAACAAGTAGGCAAGTTCTACAGCCACCATGACATCCGGATGCCCATCCCCGTTGATATCCGCGATCGCCGCATCTTCTGGAGCGGGCGCCTCCGCCAGCGTAATATTGTGCCACGCCATGGGATCTGCGGAGCCAAAGGCCAGTCGAATATGACCGCCATCATCCGGAACAAAGCCGTCTGCACTTGACGACGCCGAATCATAGTCATCGTCTGCTTCGTGCACTGAAACGATGTCTTCAAAACCATCGCCATCGATATCTGCCATCACCAGGCCATCACTACCAGTTAAGTCGAAGCCAGCGATTTCTGCGCTGTCAATAATATGTTCGCGCCAGGAAATGAAATGACCGTTGGCTGCGTTTGAATCAGAAAGTTGGTGGCCAACTGGATTATCACTTGAAATCGCAAGTGGTGGCAGTAAGACCAGCAAGCCTGCTACCAATCGATCGACTAGCTGAGGGCGCTTTTGGTTTTTCATGTATGGGCGGCCAGGTTAGTGTTCACCGCAATACCTCATGGAAATATCAATCCTTATCGGAACAATATCAGCGTGAAGCATTTCATTCAGGCGCTATTCGCCGGGCTTTTCTCGAGAAGACAGCAAAAAGGCCCCCAATATTAAGCCCTATACAAGATGAGCCACGATAAGGGCCCCCACTTCGAGCGAGATCCGATGACAGCCAACGACGTAGTTTAATACGCTTAAAGAATGGGAAACACTGATCCGAGCGAGCTTCTTAAGGCTGGACGGCGCCTGAAAAAAGCCTTGATTCGACTGAATGGTGGGTCGTCTGGGGTTCGAACCCAGGACCAACGGGTTAAAAGCCCGGTGCTCTACCAGCTGAGCTAACGACCCATAGACTCGATAGCGCGGCGAATTGTAGTCACCCAGGTAGGGTGAAACAAGGGTCTATGCCTTACCTTCAGAGTATCGAGTTGGATCGGGAACGCCGGCATTGGCAAAGCCCTCGCGGCGCAAGTAACAAGAGTCACAGACTCCGCAGGCAGCACCTGTGCCATCGGCTTGATAGCATGAAACCGTCAACGAATAGTCGACACCTAGCGCTGTTCCTTGCTGAACAATCTCTGCCTTCGTCATATCAATCAGCGGTGCGTGTACAGTGAACCTCTGCTGCTCTATACCCGCTCGGGTCGCTAGATTGGCCATATGCTCGTAGGCCTTAATGAATGCTGGTCGGCAGTCTGGGTATCCAGAGTAGTCCACGGCGTTCACACCCACAAAAATATTTCGGGCCTCAAGCACCTCGCTCCACGCCAGCGCCAGGGACAAAAATACGGTGTTACGGGCCGGCACATAGGTGATGGGAATCGATTCCAAACTGGTATTCGCTTCGGGAACATCAATGGCCTCGTCAGTCAAAGCTGAGCCACCAAACTGGCTCAAATCAATACTAACGATACGGTGCTCGTCAACTCCAGCTCTTGCTGCTACGTTCTTGGCGGCATTCAGTTCTGCACTATGGCGTTGCCCATAATCAAAGCTTACGGCGTAGCAGGCAAAGCCCTGGGCCTTAGCCATGGCAAGCACGGTGGCAGAGTCTAATCCGCCAGATAAAAGTATTACGGCCTTTTTCATGGTTTTGCTCAACGGCTGTTTTTCTCTGTCTCGGCCATGGGTCCATGCATATCGCTAGCGTCCGGGCACATCGCCCCACAACAATTTGTGCATTTGCATCTGCATGCGCACCGGCAGCCGATCCGCCACTATCCAATCTGCTAGATCACGAGGGGGTAACTCGTGATGGCTCGGCGAGAACAGCACATCGGAAACACGTTCGTATAAGCAATGCTCATCGCACCTCATACGCGCCCAGTCGTAATCAGCACGGCTACAGATGACAAACTTAACCTGATCCTGCGGATTCAGATGCGCCAGGTTGGACCACAGGTTTCGGTGGGACTCCCTGGAGCCTGGGGTCTTGAGGTCTAGAACCTTAACCACTTCGGCAGGTATATGCTCGACACTCAGAGCGCCGCTAGTTTCCACCGACACGGAGAAAGCGGCATCTGTGAGGCGCTGCATGAGCTGCATGACATTGGGTTGCGCTAGGGGTTCACCGCCGGTGACTGTGACATGGCGAACACCGAGGTCATCAACCTTTCTCATGATGTCGTCCAATGGCATTAAGGCGCCGCCGGAAAACGCGTATGCGCTGTCACAGTATTGGCATCGCAGCGGACAGCCCGTTAGGCGCACGAATACTGTTGGCAGCCCTACGGTGTTCGCTTCACCCTGCAGAGACAGAAAGATCTCAGTGATTCTTAGATCAGGCATGAGTGCAGGCAATTCCCTATAGCGGGGCCACTTACTCTATTTCTGCCAAATATCGTTTGGCCAACGCACCAGCCGAACTCTGGGGAAAGTCGGTTTGAACCTTGGTCAGGTAACGTCTGGATTCACTTTCGTCACCCAGTTGAAAGTACAGAACACCAAGTTTGTATAGCGCATCGGGCACCTTCTGATGGTCTGGGTATAAGCGTATGACCTGCACAAAGTTTTGCCTGGCCGGCTCCATGTTGCTGGAGGCCAGGTGCAATTCGCCCAACCAATAAAAGGCATTGGGCGTATATTGACCGTTGGGGTAATCAACGATCAACTTCTCAAATGCGACGGTAGATTCCTCGAAACGTTTGCTACGCATCCAGCGGATTGCTCGAGCATAGGCTTCACGCTCCGTGGTAGGTTCCGGCTCCGATTGTACTGTGATTTCTGTCGTTCCCAGATTTGGCAACGAGGCCTCAGATCCAGCGCCATCAGCATCCACCGCTGACTGGCGATCAACTTCGGGTAGCGGAGTCGGGCCCGGAGCCGGGCGATTAGGTGCTAATGCCGCGACTCTGCGGTCAAGATCGATGTATTGAAGCCGCTGATCTTGCCGCAGCTTTTGTATAATGCGGGCCTGCTCCTCTACCAGTCCGCTCAATTGACGAATTTCTTGCTGTAAAACCTGCATCTGATAAAAGAGCGGCTGCTCACCAACTATCGTGGAAGTTGCCGCGGTGCTTTGCGAAGCTGGCGCCCACAAAGCCTGATCTTCATCAACCTCGCTTATTCGATTATTGAACGTTTGGGTATCGAGTTCCGCGGCGGCTCTAAAGAGTGAATCCTCAACAGGTACCGCGGCGTTCGTGGCGCCCTGACTGAGGCCACCTGCCAGCACAACCGAGAGAACAGCTGTGCGGACAGCACTCAGGCGTGATTTTACGCATGTCACTCGATGGCCCAAAGTCGGCACCCCGGACACGTTTTATCGATAAGAAACCACGGCGCGGCGATTCTGCGCCCAAGCTCTGGCGTTGTTTGCCGGATTCGCCAGCTCTTCTTCACCGTAGCTGATTTCTTCTATTTGGCGAGAACTTACGCCGTTTGCGAGAAGGATAGCGCTGATGGCTTTGGCGCGGCTTTCTCCCAGAGCGAGGTTGTACTCTCGAGTACCTCGCTGGTCACAGTGACCTGCAATAACGATGCTGCGATTAGGATTAGCACGAAGAATCTCTGCATGAGTGCTCAAGGCCGCGAAATCCGCAGGACTGACGATCGCCTGATCAAAGTCAAAGTAAAAAGTGCGCGAGACCGGGTTGCCCGACGCATCCACC
>JAYYHB010000221.1:0-4575 GCA_036157095.1 Pseudomonadota bacterium | reverse complement strand
TCGGCGCGAATAGCTTCGTATTTACTTGCAGCCTCGGTGGCTTGCCCTTCGGCTTTCGCGGCCCCCTGATTTTGGCGTTTTACTACAATTTCACTGGCGATCTCGCTCGCGATTTCATTCACACCCTGCGCAATTTCTAGAGTCTGCTGCGAAATACGACCGCCCTTGCCTAGACTGGGGTCACTGTTTTCCGGATTGTTCGCGGAATCCTCGACCATCTCGACCACGATTTTTTCGCCCTCGATACTTACGACGACTTGGCCTTGTTCGACCTCGTACTCCATGGCCTCCAAGACTTGCTGGTATTCGGCCTGAATGTCTGCTGGGGCCTCATTTAGATCCTTCATCTGCTTGATGTTGCGTCTAGACGAGTCGTCAACTCTCTGGGTCGGCTGAGGAACCACGGTTGGAGCTGCTTCTGACAAGGTAAACGAACTAACGATAAGGGTCTCTGCCATCGGAATTGAAACCTTGGCAACCACCCGCTTAATACCAAACGCTAACTTCAGCGACCCAGCTACTTGCTCAAATTTAGGAACGTTCACGCTCGAAAATGACAAAATAAGTACGAAAAAAGCCATCAGCAGAGTCGCCATATCCGCGAAGGTCGCCATCCACGCTGGCGCCCCGGTTTCGCACTTGGGGCATTCGTCCTCTTTCTCTTTCGGTTGTGAGGGCTCCTGCGAGCCCCCCTCCTCTTCTATTTCTGGTTCAAGCTCTGACTCGTTGCCTGCATTTTGTGTTTCAGCCATAGCGGCGCGCCGTTACAGGCCTTCTAGAGCTGCGCGATCGTTAGGAGCCAAGCGGGTTGCTAAGAGATCCGCCATCGACCTAGGGTTCATTCCATCCTGTATTCCCCGAATGCCTTCCATGATGAGCTCGCAGTTTTCCGACTCGTCCTTGGAATAACCTTCAAGTTTTTCGGCAATTGGCTTGGCAATACAATTTGCTACAAGGGCACCGTACAACGTTGTCAGAAGCGCGATCGCCATAGCGGGCCCAATGGCTTTTGGGTCACTCATATTTTGTAGCATGCCCACGAGGCCACAAAGAGTGCCGATCATACCCATAGCTGGCGCTATATCTGCCCATGATCGGTATTGCATCGCCGCGTTTTCGTGGCGGGATTTCATCAGCGCCAACTCGTTTTCTAGGCTTGAATTGATTATCTCGGTAGGGGTGCTGTCAACCAGTAAGCCAATGCCTTTAGATAAAAACTGGTTTTTGATGTCCTGGCCTTCAAGTGCGATCAGGCCGTCTTTGCGAGCGATGTTCGCCATCTCAATTATCTGCTCTATGAGATCTGCGGGCTTATCGACGCCAGAGAAAACCGTTTTCATTATTGTCTTGGAGAACATGTTGATGAAATCGGCGAGCTTGGAACGCATTAGCAATACCATTAGCGATCCACCGAACACGATGGCGTAGGATGTATAGTCGTTAAACGCCCCTAAGCCGGCAGAATTATCCATAGACCAGAGGATTAGGCCCATAGAGGCGACGAAACCGATAACTGTTGCGATGTCCATATCTATTCCGTAAGCGAATGGCGTTGGGAGGATTGTGTGCTATTGGGCTCAAGGAGACAATCGGTCGGCGTTCGTAGGACTTTAAATTCCTGATAACTTAAGGCCGGACAACGGAAATTCGTAAGTGTGGCTGCTACTGCAGAAGTGGGGAAAAAATGACGCTGCTATTTCGACAAAAATTGTTGATGGTTTTGGCTTTACTGCTCAATGGCTGTGATTTCAGCCGGGCAACACAGCCGTGTCACGAGTACATCCCAGCGGGGGATACTGGGCGTTATGTCATTAAGGGTAGTGGTATCGTGATAGATCCGATTACCGACACAGAATGGTACCGATGTGCATTTGGTCAGCGCCATGTCGCGCAAGGTTGCAAAGGCGATGCCTTGTTGGTCACCTACGATGAGGTAGGCAGGTTGCTGGCTGAAGTAAGCACAAAATCTGGGCAGAAATGGCGCTTGCCCACTGAGCGTGAATTTCAGGCATTAAAGGAACCTAAATGTGTGCTGCCGGCCATGAACACCAATGCCTTTCCCAATCCATTGATTGATAACTTCTGGGTCGTCGGGGAAGGCGTACGAGCCGATAAAGTCTGTGTCGTGTATACGTACAACGGCGCACGCTCGTGCCGACAAACGGGGGATGTGCCTCGGCCGTTTTATATGGTTAAGGATGCCTGAAAGCGAAAAGGGGCGGCTTGCAACAGATCGTGTTTGGAAGAAATTGTGATTGCAGGTTACCGAGGCTTAACTAACGGCTTCCCATGCTTCGCGTAGTTCTGATAAAGCGGTATAGAGCTTTTCGATACTTTCCCCGTCCTTGTCGCCTTTGGCTTTAAATAAGCTTGCGGCGATAGAGGTATACGTGTCGTAAAGGCTCTGCGCGACCTCGCCGCCGTTTTCCATATCGAGTACGCCCCGCAAGGCGATTACAATTTGCATAGCATGTGTAGTGGCTTTGTCGAAAGCTTCTGTTTCGCTGTGCGCTAGGTTTTCGTTGGCTTGACGCAATAAGACACAAGCCTTATCAAATAGCATCGTGATCAATTGGGCAGGATTTTGGGATTCTGTCTTGGTTTCGACATCGATATTGCTGTATTCAGCCAGAGCGGATTTGCGGTACATCTTCTTTTTATCCACGTTTATCTCGCGCTGACATTATGTCAGCACCTTTTACCTATTAAATAAATCGGATACAAGTGGCGCAGCTTTAGGGGTTTGTGCAGGTTCGCCACCTGTACCCGGTTTAATTTTTCACCAACCTCCAGTTATGTGCTTTTGTCAATAAAGGTGCCCAGCATGCGCGTTAGGTTACGCATGAATGATAGTAGCTCCTCTGCTGGCATTTGGCGGATTACGTCGCCGGAATTGGCGTCTACAACCTTAACTACTTGGGCTCCGCTAACCTCGTCGGTCGTAAATTCGACGGCGCGATTGCGAAGGTCCATCATTACCTGTATCTGCTCCAGCGACTTTGCCAACTCAGCCTCTTTGACTATGGTGGCATCAGCCTGAGCGACCGCAGGGACCGGCTGTGTTGGCGGCTGTGAAACCGCGGGTTTTGCTTCAACGGCTGACAAAGCTGGGTTGGTGGCTCCAGCCGATATTGTTTCGACGGACATGTGTCCTCCTTGGGCTCAGTCGCCCTCTGTAATCATGGGCACTTAGCCCTTTATTCGCACGCGGGGCATTTTATTGTTTAGCCCCACTCGTCCATGCGCAGCGTCTATTGAAGGGGCGAATAACCCCATATTTTTCTAGTTGCATACAATCAGCCTCGCAGAACTTGTAAAATCACGTCTGTCGAAGCGTTAGCCTGAGACAACATAGAGGCGCCAGCCTGCTGCAATACTTGGGCCTTGGCCAAACGTGATGTTTCTGCGGCAAAATCAGCGTCTTCTATTCGCGATCGGGCGCCAATGGTGTATTCCGTCACCTTCATCAGGTTTGAAACGGAATAGTCCAGTCGGTTTTGTAGCGTTCCCAAAGAACCGCGCATAGAAGATACTCGCTCCAGGCCGCCATCGATGGTGGCGATGGAGTAACTGGCTCCAACTTGGGTAGAAATATCGATTGTGCCTACGGATACCAACCCGGCAGTTTGCAAGCCATCGGCAAAAAAAGTGTCGCTCGATCCGTTGGTTTGGGTAAGCGTAAAGCCTGAGGAAGAGGTTAGGCGCAATGTGCCGACCACTTGCGAAGTATCGTTGCTTCCATTCGCAGCCAAGCTGATTGCCGCAGCTGTTTGCTCGGTCACGCCATCGTTAGCCACGGCTTTCAGTGTGAGCGCTGTTCCGGTACTCCCATTTGTGACAATAATGTCGTCGCCGTCTGAATCGGTGAGTAAAACTTTGTTTTCAGTTGTCGCAGACGCCATCACGCCAGTTGTCGCTGAGATAGCGTTTATCTTCGAAACCGCGTCAGTTACCGAGTTACTCGATATGGTAAAGGCCGCGGTTTGAGTTCCGTTTATCGAGATCTGATAGCTCGTATCCGTTGCGGAAGATGAAGCTAAGTGAGCGTAGGTTCTTGCTAATGCGAAAACCGTCGTTGCGCCCGCGACCGAGTTGATTTTTTTGGCCACATCTTTGGCAGAATCATTCGCCGAGACATCGATTGTTCTGGAATTCCCATTGCCAACGATGGTGAAGTCGTCAGCGTCGTCCGTTAGGTTGGTAGTGTTGCTGAACGAGCCACTCGCTGCCGCGGTATAGGCCCCCAGGTTATTTTCACCTACCTGAACATAAGCTCCTAGCAATGAAGACTCTACCGAATCGATAGTGAAGTTAATCTCTTCGCCAGACATGGTGCCCACCTGCAGCGATTTGGCTGAAAAGGTGCCGTTCAGGACTTGTGTGCCGTTGTAGCGCGTGTTCGCGGAAACTCTGGATATCTCAAGTTGCAACTGATTGAGCTCGTTGTTTGCAAATGCGCGCTCCGTTGCCGAGTTGGTCGCGTTCGCCGACTGCACCGCAAGCTCCCTCATCCGCTGCAGCATTCCTGAGACTTCAACTAAGGCATTCTCCACAGTACGAATCAAGGCGATACCG
>JAYYHB010000220.1:0-4806 GCA_036157095.1 Pseudomonadota bacterium | reverse complement strand
GGGCAGAGTTCTCCAGTGCTTGCGATATTGAGCGGGGCACCTGGCAGCTGACCAGGCAAGGCCATTCAATGTATGAAATACCGCTGACGGCTATCGCACCACACAATATTGCGCTGGCATGCGAGGCGGTTGCGGACATGGTGGCGCTTGACTTGCAGCTGATCGCCCAGTGCTCGACGTTGTACATGCCAGGGCGGATGGATATTCGGCGCACCAAGGATCGAAAGTGGGTGCTCGACGTTTGCCATAATCCCGACGGCGTGCAGTTTTTTCTGCGTGAATTGGCGTCCAGAAAGCTGAGCCCTGCCTATTTTGTTTGCGCAATGTTGACTGGCAAAGATCACCAGGGTTTCTACCAGAGCGTTATTGATGCCGCGGGTACGCATATACCTTGGTTATTTGTTGATAGCCACGGCGATCGTGAGATGACCGCAGGTACCCTTGCCGAAATCTTGGGCAAGGAGGAATGGACGGCGCAAAACATGCAGCAGGCCCTGTCGCTCGCCCACGAGCGTACGCAAAAGGGCGATGTAATTGTCATATTCGGCTCCTTTAGCGCTGTTGAGCAATGCACATGGCTGGCATCATAAAGCGATGAAAGAAGTCACTCGCTATCGGCTCATCGGCACGATTTTTTTACTGTCCTTGGCAGCGATATTTTTGCCCATGATTTTTGATGCGCCTGCGCCATCGCTCCAGGACGACGCCTCTACTTCAGGTCTCGAGGATACGCAAACATTCGAGAACGTGGATCCCCGCGCCGAGGTGAAGTCACTGATCGATCAAATGGCGCAAGACCAAAAGGCGATGGATCGAGCGTTTGCTGACTCGAAACTGCACGAAAAGGTCGAGGGCATACGCGAGACCGTCGACCCAGACGGCTACTGGGTTGACAACGGCACCCGGTTTGGCGAACCCATACTGCTGCCGACTCGCGAGGAAACAGAAGTTTTTGCCGTGCAGCTAGCCACATTTGATGAGGAGATGAACGCTCGTAAACTACGGGAACAGCTCCTTGGCGATGGCGAGGAGGCATTTATTTCCCAGTACAAACAGCGCGGAATCGGTGGTGAAAAAATTCGCTATCGGGTCGCGGTGGGACCGATGCTCAGTCATACTCTTGCGAAGGAAAAGCGCATATCGTACTCCCAGATATATGGGGTTGAACCTATTGTGGTAGCCATGACGCAGTAGGGTTCGTCGCTCTAACGCATTCATTGCAAGCGGAAAAAATGTCGCATCTGGATTACATAATTATTGCTATCGTGCTGCTTTCGTCACTCGTTGGTCTCGCTCGCGGGCTGATCCGGGAGGCATTTTCGCTTGCTTCATGGATCGCTGCATTTCTCTTCGGTATCTGGTTTGGTCCTTCCGTCGCGACAGAGTTGTCCGAATACTTAGGTGAGGAGCAATTCGGGCAAATCGTAGCGTTCTTAATCGTTCTCATCGCTATATTGGCTGCAGCTAGCATGATTCGTTGGGGATTGGGGCAATTGGTGACGCGTTCTGGTTTGTCGAGTACTGACCGAATACTAGGGTTCGCTTTTGGCGCGGTTCGCGGTGGTATCGTGGTGACGATCCTGCTCATGGTGAGCCAGAGCATGTTTTCTGACACCGGGTGGTGGGCCGATTCAGAGCTGAAATACAGCTTTCTGCAGTTTGAAGATGAAGTGCTGACGGTAGTGGATATCGCTAGTGAAAACTTAGAAGACCCGCCAGTGCCGCCGGATTTCAGTGATCTTGACTTCACCGGGGAAGAACCGCCAGATGTCGTACTGACAGATGAATCGGACAATATGGATTATTTTGAAGAGTAGCCTGGAAGCAATGGTCTAATGTGCGGAATAGTTGGGATCGTTGCCCGCAACGAAGTCAAGCAGGATATCTACGATGCTTTAACCATACTTCAACATCGTGGTCAGGACGCGGCAGGCATGGTCACCAGCGATGGTCGTCGGTGCTATCTGCGAAAAGACAATGGTCTGGTCAAAGACGTTTTCCAGTCACAACACATGCAGCGATTGAAGGGCAATGTGGGCCTGGGGCAATGCCGCTACCCCACAGCCGGATCCACAAGCTCTGCCGAAGCCCAACCGCTCTATGTCAACTCCCCCTACGGTATAGCCCTTGCCCACAACGGTAACCTGACAAATACCGAAGAATTGATGAGTGATCTGTTCGCTGAGGATCTAAGGCATATCAACACCAGCAGTGATTCGGAAGTGTTGCTTAACGTGCTGGCTAACGAGCTAAGTGTGCTGCATGCGATAAATCCATCACCTACTGAAATGTTTAAGGCGGTGGGCGCGGTTCATCAGCGGTGCCGCGGTGCCTACGCTGTGGTGGCCATGGTGATAGGTTCCGGGTTGTTAGGTTTTCGCGATCCCTTTGGCATTCGCCCATTGGTTTATGGCAGTCGAGAAACCGAGAGTGGTACAGAATACATGCTGGCTTCTGAGTCTGTGGCGCTAGATATACTCGGCTACACTCGCATAGACGACGTTGCTCCGGGCGAGGCGATATTCATTTCGAACGAGGGGGAGATTTTTCGTCACCAATGTGCCGCGAACCCGAAACTCATGCCCTGTATTTTCGAGCATGTGTACTTTGCGCGGCCTGATTCCATTATTGACGATATATCTGTGTATAAGAGTCGTTTGCGAATGGGAGAACATCTGGCGCGGAGGATCCTTGGTCAGTTTTCCCAGCACGATCACGATATTGATGTGGTGATTCCAATCCCTGACACCGGTCGGACGGCAGCCTTGCCGATGGCCCACGAGCTGGGCGCAAAGTTTCGCGAGGGGTTCGTCAAGAACCGTTACATCGGCAGAACATTTATCATGCCTGGGCAAAAGCAGCGCCGCGACTCCGTCAGACAAAAACTGAATGCCATAGATTTGGAATTCAAGGGGAAGAATGTGCTGCTGGTCGATGATTCCATCGTACGCGGTACGACCATTACTCAAATCATTCAGCTGGCCAGAGAAGCCGGAGCGCGGAAGGTGTTCATGGCAAGTGCAGCGCCCGCACTGCGATATCAAAACGTCTATGGCATTGATATGCCTGCTCGCGATGAATTTGTCGCTCATCAGAGAACCGAGGAAGAAGTGGCGCAAATTATTGGTGCCGATTGGTTGATCTATCAGTCCATAGAGGATCTAAAAAAGAGTTGTCACGAAGGCAATCCACACGTGCGAGACTTCGAGTGTTCGGCATTCGACGGCAGATACATCACTGGCGACGTAGGAGCGGACTATCTTGCTAGGCTGTCGGTGGCTAGGAACGATGCCTCTAAGCGCCAACAAGAGCTGAGCTTTTTGGTGGATACGAATGTTCTGGACCTTCACAACCAATCTTAAGTGACAGCGAGAGCATCATGCAGCTAAATAAACGAACACCCTGCGTAGGTATTTGCTCGACGACCTATGGCGATCTAGTGTGTCGGGGGTGCAAACGTTTTGCCCACGAGATCGTGCAGTGGAATGGTTATGACGAGACCCAGCAAGATGCCGTGCGCGAGAGGTTGACGCGACTAAGGGATGAAATTCTAGAGGCGCTACTCGTCTGTGAGGAGCCAGGTTTGCTCCAAGCCGCATTGTCCGAAGCAGGCTTAACAGACTTTGCCCAGAAAGAAGGCCTGTACCAACTGCTACGGTTCATGGTTCGTCGAGAACAATCCCTCGCGATCGCGGGGCTGGCTCTGTCAGCAGGTGCGATCGCGCAACCTGAGCCAAGTAACCAGCCGACGCCAGAGCTCGACACTCTACACGCGATGCAGCTGCTCGATGCGGAAAGCTATCGGCGCGCCAAAGCCCATTACGAACGAAATTTTAAGGTGCCTGCGTGAAAAGCCAGGTGATCGCGCAACGCAACCTCGATGCAATACAGGTCGTTAGAGAGTTTTTAACCGTTGATACTCCGGCTGCCTGGTTTCAAGCGGCGGCAGATAACCTGCCCTTACTGCTCATGGATCATGCGAACTGCGAGAAAAAGGCCGCAAGCACGGCGCTAAGTATGATGTATCGCTATGTCGAATATCCTCAACTGCTGCAAAAAATGTCCTCGCTGGCGCGCGAAGAGTTGAGGCATTTCGAGCAGGTGCTCGAGTTAATGGCGGACTGCGGCATCGTCTACGAACAAATCAATTCCGCGCGATATGCCCAGGGCCTGCATCAACTGGTGAGCAAGGTCGAACCGCGGCGGTTGGTGGATTTGCTCATCTGCGGAGCCGTGGTCGAGGCGCGATCGTGCGAGCGCTTTGCAGGACTCGGTCAAGTGCTGCCTGAAAACGTCTCAGATCTGTATCGATCATTGCTTAACTCTGAAGCACGCCATTTTCAGGAATATTTGGCGCTCGCCGAAGGAGTAAATCAGCAATCAGGCGGATACGAGGTGTTTAGCGCACGGGTCAATGATTTCTTAGCTGCGGACGCTGAACTGGTGACCGCGGAGGACTCTCAACTGCGGTTTCACAGCGGAGTGCCCGCGGCATAGCGACTCAGCGAGAAACACTCTAGGCGAAAAGATTCGCCGTGCTGACGGCACAACCATCCACAATCCTGCCAATCCCCTAACACGATGCGCCGAAAAGTTTCCTGACCCCTGCAGAGGTAATCACCGGGTCTATGGGTGTGTCCGTGTATCAGCAAATCTGCCCCGTATTGTTGCATGGTTTGTGCAACGGCAACGCCATTCACATCCATAATCTGAGTTGGCTTATTGGCATTGGTTTGCTGACTTTGCTCCCGCATTTGTCGTCCCATGTCTTGTCTTTCCGCAAGCGGCTTTCGCAAGACTTCCTGC
>JAYYHB010000219.1:0-3106 GCA_036157095.1 Pseudomonadota bacterium | reverse complement strand
CCTGCAAAAATTCGATTACTGCATTTTCTAAATGCGCCACGCCCGCAGATGGCGATTGCACGAGAAACAAGTTGCCACTTTGGGTATCCATGCGACGAATACCGGCACTCACCACATAGCCCAGCTGTTGGTCCGTGCGCAGGCTTGAGAAGAAGGGTGAGCGTAGCAGCTGGCCAGCAAGGGCGCTCTTCGCTCGGCTAGCAAAGCTGTCATCGGGATCCTGCACATAAAGCAGTAGTACCGCGTCATTATGATCGACGGCAAGATCGATATCTGCGGACTGTGTCAGCTGTTGTACCGTAGGACGGGTGCTATCTACCCGGTCAAGAGGTAGCAGGGTGGTTAAAAGTTCGGCCAAGGCCTCGGCGTCCTCGGTATCGACGTTGCCATGCAGACCCCCGCGCACGCCTAAGCGCTTGAACTGCTGCGATCGCCAGGTGTCTAGATCTGCCAAGGTTAAGTCCGCGAGGAGTGCCGCCTGTTCCTGAGCGGGCCAACTGGTCGACAGCAAGGTGTTGTTCAGCGCGGTCAGTGTTTGGCTGTAGGGCTTGTCCTTGGCGGCGTTTTCTAAATCTCGCATAAGACTTTGCTTAATGCTGTTAAAGCGTGACTCGGCAAAGGGGACGGCCAATAGCTGATCAAGAATGAAGGCTAAGAATTCGGGCTGTTTGTCGTTGTATCCGCTGATGCGAATGCCGAATCCACTCGCGGTCGCACTGAGCTGATAACCCAACCCTGACAGCAGGGCGGGATAGGTAGATTGAGTCAGCTCATCATTGACCAACCGAGCAAATAAGCTTGCCATGCTGGTGTCGCGCAGCGAGACCAGTCCGCCCGGTACCGCCAACTCGATCGAGATATTTGCTCGGGGAGTGGTGAAGGATACGTCGGTGTCGAGCCAAAGCTGCATACCAGGCTGATCTATGGCGAGAGCGATGGCCTCATCGTCAGGTTCGAGAAGAGATAAGTTATCAGGCAAAAAAGGATTGGCGGCAGGTAAGCTCAATGGGGGGTTATCCGCTGCCGTCAATGGCACCGGACCTTGCACAATGGCAAAGGGCACCTCGAACCAAGGCTCGACCGTAGACGACTGAAAGTCTGGCATCGCGAGTTCGACAAGAACGTTGTCCGACGTCATACGAGACAGTAGGTCCTTAATCAGCTCTGGTTTAAAACCCTCCATCAGGTAGGGGGCTGCCAGAAGATCTTCAGCCGGGTATTCATTGAGCCGCGGTGCCATCTGATAGACAAAGCCCACCGTAGAGCCGCGCTCCTGGAACCGGAAAGCCAGTTCGGCGACGAGTGCTTGTTCAGCATAACGCCACTCATCCGGCTCAACGGACTTCAGCATGTCGATGTGGGCAAAAAGTAATCCGATGATTTCAGGCACATGATTTCTGCCCTCATTGGTCAGTTCAAAATTTGCCGACATCAAACTAGTGCTGCGGTCAAAGGACTGGGTACCGACCCCAAGACTCTCAATCCAGCCTCGCTTGGTTAGCAGGCTGTGCAGGCTGCCCTGGCCTTCGTGACCCAGCATGTTCGAAATATACTGCTCCGGCTTCGTGCGGTAGTTGGGCAACGTACTCGGTATGGGGAAGGAAACGCTCAGCCGCACGGTATTTTTTTGCGTTTGCGACGTAATCATGGCGGGCAGCTGCTCGTCAGTATAGGCGGGCACGTCGGGGTCGTTGGGACCGATCTTGCGGTTGGGCACCTTAATGAACAGAGGCTCCACCAGGGCCTGCAGATCATCGAGGGAGGCATTCGACAGCACCACCAGGCCCATCTGATCTGCGGAGTAGTTTTCCGCAAACCAGCGATCTAGGTCTGCCTTGACGTCGCCTTTCAATGTATCGAGAGAGCCGATGGTAAAGCGGTGACCTGGGTGCTGCGGGTTCAGCGCCTGCTTGCTGACCATGTAGCCGCGCCAGCCGTCGTCCTTGATTTGCATCTGGTATTCCGAGTGCACGGCATTCTTTTCGCGTTCTACGTACTCCGGGCTGAGCAGCGGGTCGATGAAGAAATGACCGAAGCGGTCGAGGCCTTCTGCGAGGGCACTGTTTTTGATGTCGAAAAAGTAGTTGGTGTGATCTAGAGCTGTGTAGGCATTGGAGGAGCCGCCATTGGCGGTAATGTACTGCTGGAAGCTATCGACTTGCGGGTACTTTTCCGTGCCAATAAACAACATATGCTCCAAAAAGTGCGCAAGGCCAGGCCTCGTGTCTGGCTCGTGAAAGCTGCCTCGATAGACTGACAACGCAGCGGCAGATTTGTCCGTCGCCGAATCGGATACCAGCAAAACCCTTAGCTGATTTGGCAAAGTCAGATACCGGTATTCCCGGGTGTCGTTGGGGCTTTTTCGCGGGGTCACGATGAGGGTTTGTGGCGTCTTCACAGTACTAGTGACGTCTGAGGCTCGCTGAAGCGGCGGATTTTGCTGGCAGCCGATTGCCAACAAGACTGTGGTCAACAACATAGCGCTTGATCCCCTGAACGAGGCAACAGCACGGCGTCGAAATTTGGCGAACAATATGTTCAATAAGTTCATTGGCAAATCCTTAGCTCTTGATCGATCTCGCCTCACCCGCGGCACGGGCATCAGCAAAAGGGTCGAAATACTAGCGAAGCCGGTCCGCTAGTGCGATGGTAGGGCCTTGGACGCCAGTGGAAACCTTGATGCCCGAATCAGACCGCCCACCGCAAAAGACATTCGCCGATTGGGACGCAGTCGCCTCAGACATGGCCGAGTTGATTGATGGCACTCCACTAAACCAGCGGCCAAGGGTTGTGGGCATCTGCGGCAGTCAGGGCTCGGGTAAGTCCACGCTAGCCAGCATTGTTGTCGAGCGTCTGCGGCAGTGCGGTCTGGGGGCAGTCGCGGTTTCCCTCGATGACTTCTATCTAACACAGGCTCAGCGAATCGAACTAGCGCAGACCGTACATCCACTTCTGAGAACTCGGGGAGTACCCGGTACTCATGACACCAGATGGCTGGCACGGGTGCTAAACGCCATCGAGTCAGCAGACCCTGCCGAAGGTGCGACTATTGATCTGCCGATTTTTGATAAGGGCCTCGATGATCGAAACGGTCAGCAGCGGCTTC
>JAYYHB010000218.1:0-2774 GCA_036157095.1 Pseudomonadota bacterium | reverse complement strand
GGGATTCGCTCGGAAACGCCCTTGGATACGAATTGCTCCTGGCTTGCTCTATATTGGGTGCCCAGCAAGAATTCCGTTGAGGCTGCAATGACATGAACGACACACGATTCGCCCTTGCGCGTCCACGAGTGCTAGCTGTCTTAATTTGTACCTCTGCATTGTTTACTGCGCTCGCCGGTTGCGATGCCGGCCCCACGACAAAACAGCTACTGATCGAAAACGTTCATGTGGTCGACCCAGTCAGTGGCCTAAGTGAAAACCGCCAGGTTTTGGTCGAAGACGGGACTATCGCCGCCGTCGCAGACGCATCCGCACAAGTGGTCTTCAACACTCAGGTCGAGCGTTTTGATGGCAAGGGCCGCTACCTCATGCCCGGTCTGTGGGATATGCATGTGCACTTTGTCTACGACCCGACCCTAACCCACGAAATGGCCGACCTGTTCTTGGATTACGGCATTACTAGCGTTCGCGATACCGGCGGTGATATTGCCCAGCTCGCTGATCTACGCAGCGCCCTACCTTCGCCTAAGCCCAATATTTATATCTCCGGGCCATTACTGGATGGAAAATTTGTTGTCTACGACGGTACGGACCCGAGCCGACCGCCCCTGGGCACCGGCGTTGCCGCATCTGGCGCGGCGGACGCGACCGTGGCCGTGCTCAAAGAAGCAGGTGCCGACTTCATCAAAATCTACGAATTGGTTCAGCCAGAAACCTATAAGGCGCTTGTCGCCGCGGCAAGAAAAAGAAACCTGCCCATTGCATCCCACGTACCACTGATGATGACCGCGGACATCGCCGGTCCCCTGGCGGATTCCATGGAGCACTTACGTAACATAGAGCTTGCATGCGCCTCGAACTGGCAAGAGTTACTCGCCCAGCGACGATTACGGATACGCAACTTTACCGAAGGTTTGGGGTATGCCCTGCGTGCGGGCTTACACAGCGATCAGCGCGTGCCGGCAATCAAGCGCTATGACGAGGCGCGGTGCAACACTGTATTGGATACTCTGAGCTCGACCATCCAGGTGCCAACCCTGCGACTCAACACCGTTTCGCATTCACGACCATTCGAGCGTGAGGACTGGCCTGCTGCGCTAGCGCAACTGCCTGAAGCCACACAAATAGCTTGGCGAGCACGAATCGATAGTCTACAGCGCGTCCAGCCCGTTGATCCTACGTTTTCACAGTGGAACATATTTCTCATAGAACGCCTGCTGGCAAGGGGCGTGCCCATAGGCGCGGGTACAGACACCCCCATCGGCCTTGGCATACCCGGATATAGCCTGCACACGGAACTCGAATTTTTAGTGCAAGGCGGCATGACGCCCCAGCAGGCTCTGTATGCTGCTACGGTCACACCCGCTAAGTTTTTTAGGATGGCAGACACCAGTGGCCGCGTAACCCAGGGAATGCGAGCTGACCTTGTGTTGTTAGGAGACAATCCACTGGCGGACATAAGGCACAGCCGGAGCGTGAAAGCCGTTATGCTCGCTGGCGAATGGGTGCGAAAATAGGGGCTGAGGCTTAAACGGATTTGCGAGTTGGTGCACAATTTTTGCGGCTAAGGCGGCAAACGGATAGACGCTTCGACGCGTTCACCACCCGCACTGATTGATTCGGGATCTGGTCATTGTGCACGACGGTCGCGACCGGCGGCATTGTCATCGGGGTGTTGCAAGTCTGGCTTTCAAGCCTCATCGAATCTCGCGCACTTGCCCGCTTTTGAGCGCCGCGAAGCCAGCGGGTTGATAGGTAATAATAATCGCGCGCCTTGGCTTATCGCTCTCGTTAGGACCAGAGCCATGCACGATATGTGGGTCAAAAAATATTGCCGACCCCGCCGGCGCCTCGATCAACACCTGAGCCGTTTCATCTACACAATCCGGGTGTGTATAAAATCCCTGCAGCTGCCGTCCATCCTCACAGCCAGGAAAAGAGCCTGCTCTGTGGCTACCATCAATAACGCGAAAGCATCCATTGTCGGCATTCGCGTCATCAAATAACACCATAACGTTGGGCAACTGATGAACATTATCGCAGTCATGTATCCAGTAGGGAGCGTCCTGGTGCCAACCGAACCCTGATCCCACTCTCGGGTGCTTGAAATTTAACTTGGCCGTCCAAAGCGCGAGATGCTGGCTCGGCACAAGCCGCTTTATGGGTTCACCCAGTCTCGGATCGTCGAGCAACTGATCGAAGACCGGCTCCACATCGTTCACAGGCTCCACTACGCGCAAACAATCCTTCGCAGCTGAATGTTCAAGCTGCACAGTGACATGATTGAGATCCACAAAACGGTTACCGTCCAAGCGATATTCTTTCATTATCGATCCTGCGGCGGCGGCGGTAATTTTCTCCAACAGTTGTGCTTCGACTCGCTGGGCGGCTTCACGAAAGACTAGGCACTCTTTTGCGGAAAAGATTCCATATCGGACGAAAAATCCTCGCCGTTGGTATTCGGTCCTTTCTGTATCTGTTAACACCACACCTGTTGCTCAGCTAATAAATACCACGGTGCTATCGAAAGCGATTCGCGTCGAGGCTGCAACCCACGGGATCGGCACCCAACAGTTACGAATCATCTCTCATTTAGGGGCGACACCTACCGCTCGTCTCCTGCATGCAACGCCTCGTCAATCCAACACTAATTTTTATAACACAGTTAGCACAGTGCGCTTAGGGAAGCCCTTGTGACTGCAGCTTTTCCGCAAACAATGATCCGTCGCCTTAGGTTACAAAAACAAAATAAGAGAGAGGAGATCATGCGTAAA
>JAYYHB010000217.1:0-4471 GCA_036157095.1 Pseudomonadota bacterium | reverse complement strand
CAAAGGCGCGCTTAGCCATACAAATCGCTTTGAGCGGTGATACCGATGAACGCACGCTAAAGGAACTGGCGCGTGAACTTCGCGACGATCTGGCGAGAGTGCGCGGTATTTCTACGGTTAGCGTCGGCTATACTCGGCCCTACGAGCTTTCCATTGAGGTTTCAGAACAGACGCTGAAAGAGTACGGACTGACCCTGAACAATGTCGCCAACGCCATTCGCGCGTCCTCATTTGATATGCCGGGCGGAACCATCCGCTCAACTGCTGGCGAAATACTCATCCGCACCACAGGCCAGGCTTACGTGAGTGAAGAATTCGCCGACGTCGTGGTGAAAACGCGCCCTGATGGCACGCGACTATTGCTCGGTGACATTGCTGATATCCGCGACACCTTCGAAGAAGGATTTCTGATGGCGGAATTTGACGGTGCTCGGGCGGCCACCATTAACGTGTCTCAAGTAGAAACCGAAGACCTCATCGACATCGTTGAGAACACCAAAAGCGTGGTCGCAAAGTTCGACGCCAAGCTACCCGAGGGCCTAAAGACCACCATCTGGATAAATGGTGGCGACGATTTACAGGAGCGCATGTCTGTTTTAACGCAAAGCGCCGGCGGTGGTCTGATACTAGTATTGGTCATTCTCGCATTGTTTTTAGAGTTCAAGCTGGCGATGTGGGTAGCCATTGGCATTCCCGTTGCGCTCATGGGCGCTATCGCCGTGCTACCCGCGACGGACATCAACATTTCAACGCTTACGGTAATGGGCTTTATCCTCGTGCTTGGCATCGTCGTAGACGACGCTATCGTCGTCGGCGAGCGCGTTTATGGTCACGAGCAGATGGGTAAAACTCGTCTTAACGCCGCGATTGACGGTACGTGGGAGGTCAGCACACCGGTTATTTTCGGTGTATTGACCACAATCGCAGCCTTTCTGCCCTTGGTCATGGTGCAGGGTCAGATGGCTGATTTCTTCTCCCCTATCGGCTGGATCGTTATATTTGCACTGTTTTTCAGCATCATAGAATCGCAGCTGATTTTGCCATCGCACCTAGTCAGCCGGAGCCGCCCGTCAAAGGGCAATGCGCTGACCGAACATTTCAAGGCAACACAGCGCTTCCTTGGCGGTGGCCTTGAAACCTTCGCGACCCAACACTACCGACCCTTTATGGAAAAAGTGATCGCTTGGCGCTATGCCACCGGTGCGATTTGCCTCGGCGCGCTAATCGTCGCGCTGTCCATGATTCTCAGCGGACGAGTGGTTTTTGGGTTTTTCCCTGCGATTGAGGGTGATCGGGTCTATGCCGGACTGGAAATGCCTGTCGGTGTACCAGCCACCACCACACTGGAAGCTGCTAGACGGTTGGAACGCGCCGCAGGTGTTGTGAACAAGCAACTCACCCAAGAACTTGACCTTGCGGCTCCGCTTGTCAGACACACGCTTGTCAGCGTCGGAACTCGGTCTCAGCGTAGCGGCCCGGGAGATGGTTTTGGCGGCTTGTCGAGCAATATCGCCGAAGTAGTAGTCGATCTGGCACCCATCGCCGAGCGCGGCAATATTTCGTCGAAGCTCTTTGCCAACCGCTGGCGCGAAGCCGTGGCCGGTATTCCTGATGCGGTAAACCTGACCTTCGACGCTGACAAGTTCGGCAGCGGCGCTCCGCTTGAGTATCAGATGCGCGGTGACGACGTTGATGAACTGCGCCAAGCCGCCGAAGAGATTAAGGGTGAGCTTTCCAAGTTCAATGGTGTGTTTGATATCTCCGACTCTTGGCGTATCGGCAAACAAGAAATTCAGCTAGACCTACTGCCGGAGGCGAGAAACTTAGGCCTCACACTCAATGATCTTGCGACCCAGGTAAGAGCAGCTTTTTATGGCGCTGAAGCCCAGCGCGTTGCACGGGGCAAGGACGATGTTCGTGTTATGGTGCGCTTCCCAGAAGCAGAGCGAAAATCCATCAGCAACCTGGAAGACATGTACATCCGCACCCCCGACGGCTCGGAAGTACCCTTCTACTCCGTCGCAGATTTCTCCATCGAACGGGGCTATTCGGCCATCGACCGTCGTGATGGCCAGCGCAACGTGTTTGTTTCTGCAGACGTAGACCGCAACAAAGTCGCCCCTGAGGAGGTCAGCGCGGCGATTCGCACCACGTTGATTCCTGCTTTCCAGCAGCGCTACCCCGATATCGACATTCAGCTTGGCGGCGAGCAGGAAGAACGTGCTGATGCGCTGGGCGGGCTGGCATTGGGCTCTTTGCTGTCGCTTATTTTGATCTACACGCTGCTTGCCATACCCCTGAAGAGCTATGTGCAGCCGCTGATCATCATGAGCGTCATTCCCTTCGGCGCCGTCGGTGCGATTGCCGGTCACTATGTGCTTGATCAGCAACTCGTGTTCTTTTCGGCGCTGGGGCTTACCGCGCTATCAGGAGTGGTGGTTAATGCCTCCCTCGTGCTCGTGGATTACGCCAACCGCCGCCGGCTCGAGGGTAAATCTGCCGTTGAGGCGATTTTGGGCGCCGCCACTGTTCGCTTTCGACCCATCATTTTGACGTCGGTGACAACCTTCGTGGGACTAATACCGCTCATGTCTACCAATACCCCCGCGACGGCACCTTTTTTGCCAATGGCTATCTCCCTGGCTTGGGGCGTACTCTTCGCCACCGTCATAACTCTCATGCTGGTTCCCTGCCTCTACATCGTCATTCACGACTTCGTGCGCGAGGCTGATAGCAGCGAAGGACAGATTGGCGGCCTTACCGAAGAGCCCCAAAGCGCAGGTTAAGCGTCCAATCAGTGTCCCGGCGTTCGCAACAAGATCCGGTTTTGTCGATGTGGCAACAACGGAGGATTGCGTTAATATCCAGCTTCGAATTAAACACGCGGAGAGAGACAAGATGACCGAAGCCGTATTGGAGAATCCAGATCTGTTTGATCTGACAATGTCCGAAGAAGCCCAGCCGCTTCTGGATGCTGTAAAAAAACACATCAAAGAAAATGTTGACCCTATCACCGAGGAATATCATCGCCTGGGCGAAGGTCGCAAAGAACACTGGGGCTACGGTGATGGGCAGCTTGAGTTGCTCGAAACCGCAAAGCAAAAAGCCAAAGATTCTGGCCTGTGGAACTTCTTCTTGCCTGATGCGGATACTGGGGAGGGACTTAGCAACCTTGACTATGCCTTTATCGCGAACGAGCTCGGCAAGAGTCCACTTGCTTCAGAAACGCTAAACTGTAGCGCACCTGATACCGGCAACATGGAAGTCCTTGAGCGCGTCGGCACCCCAGAGCAGAAAGAACAGTGGCTGAAGCCCCTACTGAACGGCGAGATCCGGTCTGCATTTGCCATGACCGAGCCTGCTGTACCCTCTTCTGATGCCAAGAACGTTTGCACCCAAGCCGTGCTTGACGGCGACGAGTGGGTGATCAACGGTGAGAAGTACTACATTTCAGGTGCCGGAGACCCACGCTGCAAAATCATGATCACCATGGTTAAGACCAGCCCAGACGCGCCCGTTCACAAGCAGCAGTCGCAAATCCTTGTGCCGATCGATGCCAAGGGCGTGAACATCCTCGAAGGCATGGAAGTTTTCGGCCACGACGATGCCCCTCATGGTCACATGCACATTCACTTTGACAACGTCCGCGTACCGAAAGAAAACATGCTGCTCGGTGAAGGCCGGGGCTTTGAAATCTCTCAAGTGCGATTGGGACCAGGCCGCATCCACCACTGCATGCGCTCCATCGGCGTCGCTGAGCGTGCCCTAGAACTGATGATTCGCCGTTCGACCACGCGTTATGCATTCGGCAAGCCAATCATTCAGCTAGGCAAAAACATTGAATGGGTATCTCGCGCACGGATCGAGATCGATGCTTGCCGTCTGATGGTACTGCAAGCGGCCAAGGCCATGGACACACTAGGCAACAAAGAAGCCCGGGTTTACGTCAGTGCCATCAAGGCCATGGTGCCCGAGAAGGTCTGCAACATCATCGACCAAGCAATCCAGATTCACGGTGCAACCGGTGTATCGCAGTGGACGCCGCTTGCCCGCATGTACACCAGTCAGCGTACCCTGCGTTTGGCGGATGGGCCGGATGAGGTGCATCACATGGTTGTCGGCCGAAACGAAGTACGCAAGTACGAAGGTCAGCCCTATACCGCTATCGACGACAAGCTTGTCTTGAAGTAGAGGTTTAGAACCGCTCAAAAAAACCGCCGCAAGGCGGTTTTTTTTGCCTGAGTCTACGGTTCTATATCTGCCTGCCTGCACTGCGGCGGCGCAGACACCGGGTTACAGCGCTCGCCACTTGCAAGCCAGACACGGTAGTTGTTCCCAAAGGGATTGATCGGCATGTAGTAGTCGGTACTGACGCCTTGAGCCCCGCTGGCAAGGGCCGCCTGCAGTCGCTTCACATCATTAGCTCTTGCCTCGACCGTATTGGCATCCGCTCGGGTTCTGACCATGAAAC
>JAYYHB010000216.1:0-6480 GCA_036157095.1 Pseudomonadota bacterium | reverse complement strand
TTGAGGCGCTGGGTCGTCGTGCCATGGCCTACGGCTGTCATGTCGGCCATTGGGGTGAGATCGATGCCATGGTTGAGGCGGCCTATGAGCGCTTTGGTAGGATCGATATCTTGATCAATAACGCAGGTATGTCGCCGCTATACGAATCGCTGTCGTCTATTTCGGAAGAGCTTTTCGACAAGGTGATTGGCGTGAATTTGAAAGGCCCATTTCGTTTGATGGCCAACGTGGGTGAGCGCATGGCGACAGGCGATGGCGGCAGTATCGTCAACATCAGCAGTATCGCCTCGCTGCAGCCCTCGCCGAATTCCGAGCCCTATGGCGCAGCCAAGTCGGGCTTAAACGCGCTAACGCGCTCGTTCGCTTTTGCCTTTGGTCCTAATGTTCGAGTGAACGGTATTGCAGCGGGTCCGTTTCTCACCGACATTTCTAAGGCGTGGGATATGGCAGCCTTTGAAAAGCAAGCCAAGTCACGACATGCTCTGAAGCGTGGCGGTCATCCAAATGAGATCGTCGGTGCGGCCCTGTATCTAGCAGGTCCTGGTGGCAGCTTCACCACAGGCACGGTGATACGAGTGGACGGCGGCACGCCCTAGGAGATCTAAAGGTCCAGAAAGGCGTTAGCGGCATTGATGATATCGATGCCGAAGTCCCTTTCGTAAAGCCGCTGTAATGTGCCAATCCCGCCAGGATTGGCAATATTGACCTCCATCAACGTCTCGCCAACTAGATCAATGGCTGCGAAGCCGATGTGTTGGTCCAGCATGTCGGCGTTGAGGGTTTTTACGAGGCTCAGCTGGGCTGCGCTGAGTTCGGTCCTTTGCGTCAGCGCCTTTTTCGCTAGATTTGCATGAAAGTTATTTGTGGGTACTCGCAGATAGCTGCCGATGATTTGTCCACCAACGATGATTGTTCGCGTTTCCCCGTGCGCGATCTCGGGCAAGAAACGTTGTAGCACAAAGTATGTTCCGGGCTGTTGGCTCATCGCCTGTCTCAAGCGCTCATGCTCACTGCTTGCCAAGCGAATAACGCCCTCGCCAAAGCTGCCCGCCATGGGTTTGAGCACCCACTCGCCGGGATTTTCTTGCATGGTCGCGATCAGGCGCTCGGGTTCCGCAGCCATATACGTGTCGGCCGAGTGCTCGATCCAAGCCGCCTTACCGTGTTTCATCACTAGGGCGCTTGGTGGATTGATCAGTTTGCGCGGGGGTAAATCGTCCAATAAATGCACCCAGTCGAGAAATCCTTGGTGCGGACCGAAGCCGACGGGCCAGATTAGGTCGAACTGAGCCAGGGCTTCGTCATTGCAGGCAAGGCCTGCCGGGGCGCGATGGATCGCGCGATGCTGCGCCTTGCGTACACGCCAACCCCCAGCGCGAAACAGTCTGGGCAGCACTTGGGCGTTGTCATTGCTTGCTGGCTGCGCGACGTCAGAAGCGTCCAGATTTGGATCGGCTGTGATCAAAAAAAGAATGCACGGTGTAGGCATGATGTTCAGCAAGTCTCAGCACAGTCAGGTGTTGCGGCAAATCAGGCCATAAAACCGCCGTTTGTGACAGCCTGAGGTTTGGTTTTATCATCTGCTCCCGTCCAACATTATGGTCCTTCAATTGAGCAATCAGCCAAGTTCGCTTCCAGATTATTCGTTGTCGCCAGAGCAAGTGCCCTTGGTCGGTAGTTTAGTGCTCGAAGATGACGAACGCGACATTCTCAAGGCGCGCATTGCCGACAAGCTGCAAAATCAGGACATGGCCCTGGTCGCTCACTACTACGTGGACGGGGATATTCAAGATTTGGCGGAACAGACCGGCGGCTGCGTTTCAGACTCGCTAGAGATGGCGCGCTTTGGTCGTGATCATGCGGCTCGCGAGCTAGTAGTGGCGGGCGTGCGCTTTATGGGCGAGACGGCAAAAATCCTCTCACCGGAAAAACGCGTTTTTATGCCAACCCTTGAGGCCGAGTGTTCCCTCGACCTTGGTTGTCCACCGGATGCGTTCGCCGAGTTCACCGCCCAGCACCCGGATCGAACCGTAGTGGTCTATGCCAATACCTCAGCGCGAGTTAAAGCCCTGGCCGATTGGGTGGTCACCAGTAGCTGCGCGCTGGACATCGTTAGTAGCCTGAAAGCCAAGGGCGAAAAAATTCTTTGGGCACCAGATAAGCACCTAGGCCGCTACATCAAGGATCAAACCAAGGCTGACATGTTGCTGTGGAGCGGGGCATGCGTGGTGCATGAAGAATTTAAGTCCAAGGCGCTGGATGATCTGCGCAGGATTTATCCCGATGCAGGCATTTTGGTGCACCCCGAATCCCCCAGTTCGGTCATTGCCGGTGCTGACGTGGTTGGCTCTACCAAGGCGATCGTCGATGCTGCTGCTGCCATGCCTAATGACACCTTTATCGTTGCTACGGATCGGGGCATTTTTCATAAACTGCGTCAGCAAAATCCTGGCAAGACCTTTATCGAGGCCCCAACGGCTGGCGATGGCGCTACTTGTCGCTCCTGTGCTCATTGCCCATGGATGGCCATGAACGAGCTTCGAGCGTTGGATCGAGTGCTCAGTGATGATGGCTATCGCAACCAATGCGAAATTCGTGTGGACTCCGCGTTGGGTGAGCGGGCCAAACTGCCGCTAGATCGCATGCTCGCCTTTCAGGCTGGCTAGTTGAGGCTAGCCCTGACTGGCGCGAATTTCCGTTCGCAAATCCTGAATCCGCTGGGTCAGCTTCGCGTGTAGCTGTTGATTACCTCCGGCAACCAAATTCTTTGCATACTCCAGGTGCTGAATAGCTCGATGGGAGGCGCCGTTCAAGTAAAAGTACTCGGCCCGTGCCAGATGCACCTCGGTGACGTTGCCGGCAAGGCCAGATGTCTCTGCCAACTGAAACCATACCAGGGTGTCATGGGGGCGCTGTTTAGAGAGCTGCTTATAGATAGCGTTCGCCTCGCCGAATCGCTCTTCGTTGATTAGGGTCTGAGCCAACAACATAGATAGCGGATAGCTATCGGGGTAATACAACAAAGCACCGCTCAGCAGATCCTTCGCTTGGTCAAGGCGTCCAGCCTCAATCAATACGTCGGCGTAGGCGCTGATATAGAGCACGCTTGCAGGATCATGTCGATAGAGTCTGCGGGCCCGATCCACTGCTTCGGCATGATCACCGTTGCGGCTCAGCGCCAGCGCCAAGCCGTAATTTCTGGCAAGATCGGCGGGTTTGTCGTTGACTGCTTTGCGGAACTTTGTGACAGCAAAGGCAGTATTGACCGTGAAGGCTTGTTCTGCACGAATCCGCGCAATTTGAAAATCCAATTCTTGTTCTGGGTCGATAGACGCTACATTGGTGATGCTTCTGGCCTGATTCTTCGCATCACTGATTCGGCTTTCGGAGAGGGGGTGAGTTAACAGAAATTCCGGCGGTCGTCGCGTAAAGCGATATGCTTGCTGCATGCGCTCAAACATTCGGGCTTGGCCAGTGGGATCGATTTTGGCCCTAACCAGCGTGGTTAAACCAATTCGATCAGCCTCCTGCTCGCGTTCTCGGCTAAAGCGCAGCTGATTTGATTGATTAATTGCCTGAGCTGTGGATAACGCGGCGATCCCCGCGTCGGTGCCGCCTGCTGCCCCGACAAGTAATGCCGTTAGCAAACCGATCATGCTCGGAATGGAGTTAGCCTGTTGGGCCTGTATGCTTCGAGCGAAGTGGCGTTGGCTAAGGTGTGCCATCTCGTGAGCAATGACCGAGGAGTACTCGGCAGAGTCCTGGGCGTATATCAGCAGTCCAAGATTGATGCCGATAATGCCGCCTGGTGCGGCGAAAGCGTTTATTTGTGGGTTGTCGACAACGGCGACTGCCTGTAGCGGCTGCTGCATCTCGGAGTATTGGGCAAGGAAGGCAATTTGCTGCTCGACGTAATACTGAATCACGACGTCGTCAGCCATGGGCAGCGCGGCATTCAATTGTTTGAGAAACACTGAGCCGATGCGCGCCTCCATTTTCGGCGACACGATGCTCGAGGAACCGTCGCCTAAACTGGGTAACTCGTGCGGATTTGATGTTGCGGTTGAGCAGATCAAGCCAGCCAACCAAATTCCCACGATGCCGACGAAACGCAGGCGTTGAAAACTCCGGCTATTGGCCTTGCGATAAAGACATCGGGGTGAAAACGCAAACATGGAACGATAGTACTCCAACACCGTGGAATTTGAATGACCTTCGCCGGGACCAGTTGTAGACGCATTCAAACTTAGGACCGGTTACGTCTGATATTCGGCCATCACTTTGACGCATATTTGAGGAGCCGGAGATAGCGCTATGGTACATTGCCGGTATGAATTTGAACGATCCATCAGTTGACATATCGCTCGATTTGCAGGGCTTGATGTGTCCAATGCCGCTCCTAAAAGCCAAGCAGGCGCTCAACGATATGAGTGCCCACCAGGTGCTGCATGTGCTTGCCACAGATCCTGGTTCCAAACGCGATTTTGAGGTTTTTACTCAGCAAAGCGGCAATACGCTGCTTGAATCCGCTGAAGACAATGGGGTCTTTTCCTACCTAATTCGGAAGAAGACATGAACTTCGTTGATGTTCTCGGCGGCTGGGTTAATCGCTACTTCTCGCGCCCAGACGCCATTTTTCTGATTGCAGCGCTACTTGTTGTAGCGCTGATGCTATATACCCTTGCGGGGGCATTGGCGCCCGTGCTGACGGGCCTTGTCCTTGCCTTTTTGCTGCAGGGTCTCGTGGGACGGCTGGAACGACTTGGCTCGCCCCGTTTGCTGGCAATCACTTTTGCGATGATTGTCTTGATTGGCATGGTTTCAACCGCCGTGTTATTGGTCGTACCGCTGCTCTGGCAACAGGCCGAGGATCTGCTCGCATTGGCTCCCACTCTGATCGGAATGTTGCGCGAAGTTTTGTCGAGTCTCTCAGAGACGTTTCCCGAGTTTATTACTGAGGAACAAATCCGCGGTGTAGTCAATGAAAGCTCCAAGGAGTTTGGCAACCTCAGCGCATCCTTGCTCGAAAGCGCGTTTTCCCAAGTATTTTCGCTGTTCGGTCTGCTGATTTATTTGGTCTTAGTGCCGATCTCGGTGTTTTTTCTGCTTAAAGACAAAGAGCTTTTGATGACACATATGACCTCGTTGCTGCCTAAGGATCGGCCGCTTCTGGATGCGGTGGGTTCGGAGATGAACGCTCAGTTAGGCAACTATGTGCGAGGCAAGGTGATCGAGATCCTGCTCGTGGGTACGGTGACCTTCGTTGCATTCTTATTTTTTGGTCTTAACTATGCGGCTCTCCTTGGAGTACTGGTGGGTATATCGGTATTAGTTCCCTTTATTGGGGCGGCCATCGTCACGTTGCCCGTGTTTATGATCGCGGTACTGCAGTTCGGCTGGTCCCTAGACCTTGCATGGGTCATGTTGGCCTATGCGGTCATTCAATTTTTGGACGGCAATGTGCTGGTGCCCCTGCTGTTTTCTGAAGCTGTAGATTTGCATCCAATCACGATCATTGTTGCTATTTTGGCCTTTGGCGGACTCTGGGGTATTTGGGGGGTCTTTTTCGCCATTCCTTTGGCAACGTTCATAAAGGCAATTTATGTCGCTTGGCCCCGTGCGCCGTTAGATGGTGAGGCTTCCGACGCGACATAAATAACGGCTGTCATAGCGAGCAAAGGTAAATGTAGAGTTCTAGCTTGAGGTTGGTCATGAAATTAGCGTCAGCCCGTCCGGGCGTTTTTATTTCTCTTATGTTCCTGGCAGCGTGCGCGAGTATTTTGCCCGAGGTTTCGCCGGACGAGGTGCGCCTAGGCGAGGATGATCAGGACGTTACACATACCAGCCCAAATGCGCCATCGGCAAGTGAGGCCACAGCAGCCTCGGGAGATTCGGCTGATAAAGACGAAGACGAAGAGGGCCTACCCTCTATCGCGTCGATGGTCGAAGACGCTGAATTGTTCGACGGATTTTTCGATCTTTATCGCAGTGCTGACGATGGCACCGTGCACTTACGTATTCCCACAAATCGTCTTGAAGAAGAGCTGATCTATACCGCGACGGTAACCGACGGCGTGGTAGAAACAGGACTGTTTCGCGGCCAGTATCGTGACAACAAGATTGTTAGGCTGCAGCGTCATTTCAACCGAATCGACATCGTTCAGCCCAATACGCGTTTTTACTTTGACCCAAAGAGTGCGCTGAGTCGCGCTGCTGATGCCAACGCCCCGGATGCGGTGTTGGCGGTGATGGAGATCGTGGCCGAAGATCCCGCGAGCGACGATCAGCCTGGCGCAGTACTGGTGAAGTTCAGCCCGGTTTTGCTCAGCGAAGATTTGGTTCAGATCAAGCCGGCAAAAAGACCAGGTTCCTCGCCACGCGAGTCTTTGACCTTGGGTAAGTTCAGTGCCGAGCGATCCAAGATTTCGAGTATCGCTAGCTACCCCGATAATGCGCTGGTTTATACCGATTACGTGTACG
>JAYYHB010000215.1:0-6443 GCA_036157095.1 Pseudomonadota bacterium | reverse complement strand
TACTGTCGTAGCCACGATTTATGACTTACAAACACTATCTTGACGCCAATGAGTTACTTAATGATTCGTTTCGCCTTGCCCATAAAGTATATCAAAGCGGTTTCAGGCCGTCTTTTATTATGGCGCTGTGGCGAGGCGGCGCACCCATCGGGCTGCCCGTGCAGGAATACTTTGCCGTCAAAGGTATTCCGACGGATCATATTTTAATCCGCACCAGCTCATACAGCGGTATCGATAAACAATCGCGGGATGTTCGAATTTTTGGCCTGAGTTATTTAGTGAAACGTCTGTCTGCCGACGACAGAGTACTGATCGTAGACGATGTCTATGACACTGGCCGAACGATTCATACCATTAAGAAGGCGATGGCGGAGAGCCTGAAGCTCAACATGCCGACGGATATTCGCGTCGCTGTTCCCTACTACAAGCCGACCCGTAACGAGACCGATGAGGAACCCGACTACTTTTTGCACGAGAGTGAAGAATGGCTAGTTTACCCTCATTCCATCGAAGGGCTGAGTTCTGAGGAGATCCGAAAAAACAAACCAAAAATCTATGAGGTGCTCGCGCGACACATTACGGACTAGCCTAATACCCGTTTCCCCATCTCTACTTTTGTCCGGGTATCTCTGTCTGGTATCTATCCCAGTGTTCCAGGACCTCCTCCATAACAACAGAGCCGACGCGGTAAACATTCTCTAGGGAGGCATCTAAGCCAGCAAAGCCTTTGGTTTCTTTTATGAGATTCTCGGCCGCCGATACCCCTGGTGGCTGCATCGTGTAATTACTCCCGCCTCTCAATATTAGCAGGCGATTCACATCCACTTTTTTTATCTTGTCCAAATATTGGAGAGCTTGAAATGTACCTGTGTCCTCCATTCCCGAAGTTACATAATCGGCAGCGCCATCCGACCAGTATTCCACCCATTTATTTGCCCAATCATTCAAGAGCGTGCCGTGCCAAAAAGTCATAGCAGCGATATGACCCCCACGGAGAACAAAAGGAGGCAATTGTGCATTGGGATGTTCCGTGTAAGCGCTGCTAGCTGTGGCGAGTTGAGGCGGATTTATAAGGGATACGTTTTTAGTGAGGTTGTAAGCCCAATCGCGTAAGTCAGGGTTGGCTTTGAAAACCTCGCCATTCGATTTCGGCCGTTCCGGGTCGAATGGAAATTTCGTTCCCCTCGCCAAATAACCGGTAGTCCAATTTTCTGGGATTTCCCTAGCGTCGATTTGATGACTTAGATCGCCATCCACAACGTAGGAGGACCAAGCTACTGACCCAATTGATGCGTTCTCTGGATCGATACCAGCTATACCCGCTACCATCCAATAGGCGCGGGACAATTCGAACCTAGGGTCCAGACCTAGTGCCATAATTGCTGAAGCAGCCTTCGCCGTGCCAATCCCAGTAACCATACCCAACACCTTGGTCTCCGGGTTGTAGAATAAATCATGATGGGAGTGAGGGAAGGGGATTCTTTGATTCAGAGCTTTCCGAGTCTTCCAAAGCTGGAACTCTCCCGCCTGATCGCCCTCATCTGCTCCAATTTCGAACATCGTAATGATGACAAACTTCACGGGCATGGGTTCTTGATCGCCATTTACGCTCCAAGCGAGAGCCGTAGAAATTTGACACGCGATCAAACAACCTAACCCAAGAAAAACTCGACAATAAAAACTTGCTAGCAACGCAGCGCATCCCTTCTTATTTTCTTGATTCCTACTGAGACGAATTCTTGTCATAAAAGTGCGAATTTTGCGGCGAAAACGGCAGCAATAATCCAAAGCGCTAACGGTATGTCTCGCTTTCTTCCCGATACAGTTTTGATCAAAACGAAGCTAATGAACCCCAAACCTATCCCGTCAGCAATCGAAAAACTAAAAGGCATCAATAAGGCAGTCATAATGGCAGGCGCGGCTTCAGTAAGGTCCTGCCATTCAATCTCCAACAAACTTTGTGCCATCGAGCCAGCTACAAAAAGCAAAGCAGCAGAAGCTGCATAAGCTGGCACACTTTGAGCCAGGGGCGCGAACAGCAGGCAAACAAGAAATAGAAGCCCCACAGCACAAGCGGTCAAACCGGTACGTCCACCACTCTCAACGCCCGCTGCACTCTCAACAAAGCTAGTGGTTGAAGACGTACCTAGCAAAGCTCCGACAGCCGTAGCGCTAGAATCCGCCAACAGGGCTCGATTAAGCCGGTGCAACCTGCCATTTTCATCAACTAAGTTTGCTCGTGTTGCGACCCCGACCAAAGTTCCCGCGGTATCGAAAAGGTCTACTAAAAGCAAAGTGAAAATCACGCTCAACAAAGACAGGTCCAATGCTTGCCGTATATCAAGTTGAAAAAAGACCGGCTGGATCGAAGGAGGCGTTGAAGCAAAACCGATAAACTCTGTTTGTCCACTTAGCCAACCGGTAATAGATGTAGCCGCAATGCCCAAAATTACGGCGCCGCGAAAACCTCTTGCCGCCAGTGCCGTGATAACAAAAAACCCTAGCAGCCCCATCATTGCCGGAAAGGATGTGAGGTCACCTAACGTAACGAGCGTTGCTTCACTTGCAGTCACGATGCCCGCGTTCTTTAAAGCAATTAACGCAAGGAAAAAGCCAATTCCCGCTGCCATGCCTAGCTTCAAGTTACGCGGAATAGAGTTGATCAGCCAAGCTCTCAAAGGAGAAAGGGAAATCAAAATGAACAAAACCCCCGAAATGAACACGGCACCAAGAGCCGTTTGCCAGGGTTGCCCTGAGCCAAGAACTATTGCGTAAGTAAAGAATGCGTTTTGTCCCATTCCTGGTGCAAGCGCGATTGGGTAATTTGCGACAAGGCCCATGACAAGGCAGCCGAATGCGGCAGCAGCGCAAGTAGCAACAAAGACTGCACCAAAATCCATCCCGGCGTCCGACAAAATCAGCGGATTGACGACCGTTATGTAAGCCATCGCTAAGAAAGTGCTCAGCCCAGCGTTCACCTCTTGTGCTATAGACGATCCGTAAGTGGTAAGGCCAAAATAATCGTCAATGAATCCTCGCATCGTACCTCCAATTGAACATCTGATTTTTCGTCAGAGAACTAGGAACTGACCATACCAAGCGGGCTAGCTCGGTCTAGCAAATGTTTTATCATTGGAGCTATTGGTAAATACAATCCTGCCACTTTTTTCGAAGGTTAATTGCTGGAAAGCATATAAGCTATCCAAATAGTCGAAGATGCGAGTAACGCGCCTCCAGTAAATTGTGCAACGGAATCTTGCCATCTTGATTTTGTCTGTAATTTAAAAGCCGCAACAGCACTAGGCACTACGAAGGCGATCTGAGCTAGTTCAACGCCTATATTGAAAGCAACAAGTTGGCCTATAACGTTATCTGTTATCGCAAACTCTCGAAAAGCCGTCGCAAAACCCAAGCCATGCACGAGGCCAAAGAGAAAAATAGATGAAATGGCTACGTCCGATTGATCATACCGATATAACTTTAAGCCCATCCATGCAATCGTCGCCAGTATGAAAGGCTCGATAACAATTGGCGGTATCTCAACAACTCGATATGAGGCTACCAACAATGCAATAGTATGAGCTACGGTAAAAATAGTGATCGTTAAGACCAGTTTTTTCGTGCTTTTGATAAAGAAACTCAGACCTAACAAAAATAGCAGATGATCTAAACCATTGGGAATTACGTGAGAAAAACCGAAGCCCATCATCGTAAGGAGATCTGTAAAATCCAGCGGAGCCTTCCTAAGTAAAACTCTTTTTTGATCGGTGAACAAAGGACTGTCTTGATCCGTGACAAGCCATCGATTGATGCTTATATCGTCTTCTTCAGAGCGCATCGCGAGAGCTATAGGCTCCTCGAAGAAAAAATCGCGGGTAAAAGTTAACATTAGCGCGTAACCCGCCGTAATCGACCCGGGTTCGCTTGCGAACGTTACGCCGATCCTGGGCCAAATTAATGGGTCTTGAAAATCCTCTAGAAAGTATTCGCTTGTTTGCGAAGCGCCCAGAAAATGTAGCGGCACACCTATATTGTTGTTTCTTAGCTCAATGCCATCGCCGATTTTCTGCCACAGTTTCTCGTAATCTGAGTGATCCAAACGTTTGCTTAAATTGTAGTACGCATACGGCGAGTCCATCGAACGGGACAGGTCAATTTCTAAGACCAACAGCGCGCGCTCGTCAGGCAACACCCTTAAATCCGCTTTGGTCATATTTAGAAGGTGGGCGTGAACGGATCCTGATACAAACAGTCCGAAGGCACTAAAAAGCACCAGGAAAAATCGCCTTCTGGCCTTCAAACCGACCTACCAAATTATCGGATGCGTCTCGCCATTGGTGACATTAACGAAACCGTCTTCGTTACCTTCGTAAGGCGCGACGAGTTGCCATTTCCAAGGCGAAGCAGTCAAAAACGCGAAACGCATGCGCTCTGGCAAGCCGCCGCCGCCAATCCATTCCATTTCGTCAGCAGCAGAATTTAATGCCTCTACCTCCATAGCAACCTCCTTGACGGGACGCGCTGTCATCAGGCCGGCAATGTCTAACGAGACCGTTGACACGAGTTCTCCGTTCGCAACGAGTGCCCAACCGCCTTGCATATTAGCCACTGTATTCGCGGCCAAGGCCATAGCGCCGTCGTCGTTACCCAAAACCCAAATATTGTGAATATCATGCATTTGTGAGCTTGCTAGGGCCGAGTTGGGTGTGATCGGTCCCACGTTTCTCCAAAACATCTTGGACACCCTGCCGGCGCCCGAATATCTGTCGACAACTGCGACCTTGCTGATACCCATCGCCGGATCCCCACGAACAACGCCCCCAATCACCGGTAGCTCAGCGATAGGAAAATCATCTTCGAAATAAAAAGGTTCCATTATCGCCGCGGAAACTTTCGTCGCTTTGTCGGGCGCTTTTACAGCAAAATCCGCGGCTTCCAAAGTTTTGCCGATATTGAATGTATTCTTCGTCCAGTCAGGATAATCAATTTTGGGAATGGGTAGCAGGTATTTGTAATCGTTGTCTTTATGACTCGCTGCTAACTTACCGTTGGCATAAACCCTGTCGATTTGCACCTTTTCGATGTCCCGAAGTAGAACCACATCCGCATAGCGCCCAGGAGCGATAGAACCAACGAGGTGATCGATGTTGAAGTGACGAGCCGTATTGTAACTGGCCATCAAAAAAGCTTGCTCCGGTGGAGCTCCAGAACGTATCGCGTTCCGAATGTTGTAGTCCATCGCACCCAGGGAGAGCGTCGCCGCAACGTCACGATCATCAGTAGTAATTGAAATATTGCTCCAATCCTCGATTCCCTCAGCCAGAAGCATGGGAAAAAAGATGCGTGCGGTATCAGCGCGAATCTCTAAAAATACGCCTCTTTGAAGTTTATCGATCCCCTCTTTAGGATCACGAACTTCGTGATCAGATGATAGTCCAGCGGCTGCGAATGCATTGATATCATTCAGGCTAGTTAAGCCAGCTCCATGACCCTCGATAACGGCCCGCTGTTCCCAAGTAGCCTTCATCATTCCCCAGATGCGTTCACTGCCTTTGGCTAGAGGATTGCTGAGCGCTGGCCAATCCATGACCTCACCGAGAGCAACAACACGTAAATCTTCCTTTAGAAAGGCACGCATTTCCTCATAACCATAGTACCCCCCCGCTTTCTCGTAAACGGTAGGGGGCGTCGCTGAGCCAATAGCTGGAAAGATTTTCAGAGGACTCCCCGCATCCTCCGCTGCTAACCAAAATTCGACGTTCTTCATCCCAACTACGTTGGAAAGTTCGTGTGATCCCTCGACTGTCCATGTGTTACCACCTGGAACCACTAAAGCGGCTTCGTATTCCGGTGTTAGGTAGCTACTCTCGATGTGTTTGTGAGACTCACCAAAGCCAGGCACCGCCCAAAGCCCACGCACATCTACAATCTCCCTAGCGTTGCCTCGCCACTGCCCACTCGGACCGACCCAAGCAATTCTTTTCCCCCGAATGACGATTTCCTGATCTGGCATCCACGTGGAACTAAAAACATTAAGAGTCGTAGCACCACGAAGTATCAAATCTGCGTCTTCTCTCGCCAAGGCAACTTGGATAAGTTGCTGTCGAATGGCTACCTCGTCATCCAATGAAGCTGACAGCGCCGGAATTGACAAAACTAATGCTGCGCAGGCAGCCGAAATCAATTTTTTCAAAGTAATAGCCCTATATCCTGAGTTCTCTTCGCCGAGGGAAAAACACGAATCGCCGACGCAACTTCTACAAGGGTCCACGTTAGATAGCGTAAGATTGCATCAAAACAGTGCTTCAGCTTGCAAGTTTGCACCGATCTGTGTCACAAGCTCGGCCCAAGAAGCAAGTCATCAACCCAATCAACCCACGTCGACAGCCAAATGCAGATTAAAGTAGCGTTAATACCTCTTGCGAGAGGTAAGACGTCCTGCG
>JAYYHB010000214.1:0-12624 GCA_036157095.1 Pseudomonadota bacterium | reverse complement strand
GTTTGGGGTAAGTACATGCCCTGCCATTCGTGAACTTTCAACGGGCTGGCATCTAGCAGACCTCGAATGTTTCGATTGATGTGGCAGCCCCCCGCAATTTTGCCCCATAGCCCGTTCAGCCGATTCTGCCAACTTGCCACCGAAGCATCTGGCGCTAGCGCATGCTCGGCGATCAGCACCCTGCCATTTGCACATAACACGCGAGCAACCTCCTGCAGCGCCTTCTCAGGATGAGGAATAGTGCACAGCGTATAGGTGATGACCGCGGTGTCGATGCTATCGCTGGGCAGCGGAATATCCTCAGCACTGGCCTCGCAATACTCGATGGGTACGCAGGCTTCGGCGATCTTAGGCTGGGCTAACACCCAGCTCTCCCGGCTGGGGTCGACCCCAAAGACCTTAGAAACTTCTGCAGCGCGGTAATAGGTCGCGTTCAGACCCGTACCAATACCCAGCTCCAACACGCGGCCCTTGGCCGCGGGCACCACTTTTTCGCGCTGACGGGCTACCGCCGGAGCGCCACAGGCGCAGTTAATGACGTGGGGCAGAATGCGCTTTTCGTAAAAAGAAATAGGGTCACTCCCGTGTTTGTTTTAGAGCGCACTGCGGCTGCAGGCATTGTGAGTCAGATGCCGTAGCCTTCGCTAAGGAGCCGCAATAAAATCCACAGCGATATTACCCATAGGGTGGCCCCAAAGAGCAAATCGATTTTACCACTGTAACGATGTAACAATGCGCCGAAGGGACCCAGATTCACCAGGGTGGCAACGAGGCCATACCACAGGCCGTCAATAATGCCGGCAAGGGTTGCCGCCGCCACCTGAGTCTGAAGACTTTGTTCCGACGTCAGAAACTGACTGAACACCGCCAGAAAAAACACCATGATCTTTGGGTTAAGAAATACGATCAAAAAACCTTCACTGAAGTAACGACCATGCGAGCGCGCTGCTGTCTGCACGGTGAGGTTTTCAGAGTTGTTGGCGCCAGGAGATAAGCCACTACGAATCATCTGCGTACCCAGATACATCAGAAACAGCACGCCTGTGAGCTGCACGACAAGCATCAACGAGGCAACATGAAGCATTGCGGCGGCAACACCAAAAACCACTGCCAAGGCATAGAGCCACACGCCAATGCCATGGGCCAGAGCGACCAACAACCCCGCAAGACGGCCGCCGGTAAGAGCGCTACGCACCACCAAGGCGAGGCTCGGGCCCGGTGTCACTGCCCCGGCAATTAGTGTTAGGCCCAACAGAAGCCAAGTAGCGTTATTCATTGGCTTAAGGATTCATGTTGTCCTGTAGCCCCACACTCAAAGGGTTGTAGCGATACAGTTTGTCCATGGTGTGCCCGCCAGCCCGCGCCGCTGCGCGATCACGCAGCCATGCCTTGAAGCCAGACAGATGAAAGATCGTCGCATTGCGCCGCGAGCCGCGCTGCACATCTGCAGTACGTTGCCGCCGCAATGCTTCGTAACGCAGCAGCGCGGTAGCGCAATCTTGCTCGTTCTCGCTACCGACGCTAAGACAGCGAGCCAACACCGCCGCGTCTTCTATGGCCATGGCGGCGCCCTGCGCCATGAAGGGTAGCGTTGGATGACAAGCATCCCCTAACAGACTCACCCTTCCCTGCCCCCATGCCTGCATTGGCGCGCGGTCAAACAAACCCCACTTGAACAGCGAGGACTCATCGGCGCGAGCAAGTAGTGCCTGAATGGTGTCGTGCCAGCCAGCGAAGTCTGCTTTCAGTTCGGCCAGCGATCCGGGTTCGATCCACGACTCCGGGTGCCAAGCGTTGGTTTCCACCACGCAGACGCAGTTCACCTGACGACCACTGTTGACCAAGTAATGCACGATGTGTTTACCCGGCCCCCACCACACAGTGGCATTCGGTGCGACTAAGCCCTCGGATAACCGGTGTACCGGAACCAACAAGCGCCAAGCCATATTACCGGTGAAATCTGCAGCCTGCTTGCCCCACAGTTGTTCGCGTACTGCCGAATGGATGCCGTCTGCGCCGATGAGCAAATCAAAAACGCGGGACTCGTTGCCAAGATCAAGCGACACACCGACACTGTCTTGGGCAAGCGCACTGATACGTTTGCCTAGCACCAACTCTATCTGTGGCTGGGCCTGTGCCTTGGCTACAAGCAACTGCAGCAGATCGCCCCGATGTACATGGTAGTAAGGTGCGCCGTAACGCTCATGAGCAGCATGTCCGAGCGGGGTATGTGAAATAACGCGGCCGCTGCGCCAACTGCGAATCTGAGTGGCTTGGGGCAGAAAACCCACCCTTTGTAACGACTGCTTAAGATCTAGCGCATGCAGCACCCATGCTGCATTCGGCGATATTTGTACGCCAGCTCCAGATTCCAGAAAGGTATCAGCTTGCTCATAGACCGTTACCGCGTGGCCCGCTCGAGCGAGGCAAAGCGCGGCGGTAAGACCGCCAATGCCGCCTCCGGCCAGGGCGACCTTCAGCGGCTTCTGCGTTTTTGGGAACGCCAGCTCGCTCAACTACCGGATACTCGACGATCAACCCCGGCCCAAAAGGGTTCACGCAGATCTTTGCGTTTGATTTTGCCCACAGGACTTTTTGGTAAGGGCTCTGTGGTTATGGTGACGCTGTCAGGCTTTTTATAAGACCCCAAGTCACTGCTTACCAATTCGATCAGTTCTTCAGCGGTAACCTCACTGTCCTCGCTAACCACGCACAGGGCGTGAGGTGTTTCACCCCAGCGCTCGTGCGGCACACCAAATACCGCCACCTCCAGCACATCAGCATGGCCTGCGAGCACATTCTCAAGTTCCGCTGGCCATATATTGAACCCGCCGGAAATGATCATGTCGTCGGCCCGATCCACCACGTACAGATAGCCGTTGGTGTCAAGCTTGCCGAGGTCGCCGGTTTTGATCCAGCCGTTGACGATACGCTCGGCGGTGGCCTCCGGGTTATTCCAGAATTCGCTCATCATGCCGTCAGAGCGGGCGACGATCTCGCCAACGTCGTTGGGCGCTACCGGTTTGTTGTCTTCATCCCAGATCTCTACTTCAGAAAATGGCAGCGCCAAGCCGCAGGCTCGCAGCGGATTAGAACCGGCAATGTCTGCAAACCACTGAGCCGAGTTCATCATAGATACCGGCAGCACTTCGGTCTGTCCATAGCCTTGGTACAGCACATCACCAAATACCTCACGAGCCGCCAGGGCCGTGGCATCTTGAATTGGCGCTGCCGCTACCAACAAGCACTTTAGCGAGGAAAAGTCGCGGCCACGTGCGCCGTTATCGTGAACTACCGCACTCACCATGGTAGGCACCATGAAGAGAAAGTTAATACCCTCCTGCTCGATCACATCCAGAGCATGGCCCGTTTCAAAGTGGTCAAGCATGATGTTGCAACCACCGGATAACCACATAGGTAAATACTGGTAGCCGGAACCGTGGGAGATTGGCCCAAGGTGCAAACATTTGTCGCCAGGTTCCACCGGCGGAAAGGCATAAAACCAGTCGCGCCCGGCTGCAAGCCACGCCTTGTGGGTGTAGGCAACCCCTTTCGACAAGCCCGTGGTACCGCCGGTGTGACGAATGATGAAGTAATCGTCTGGCGCAACTGTCACATCGGGATCTTCAGCCGATTGACCGGCCAACCAATCTTCGTAGTTAGCATCGCGTACGAAAATATGCTCAAGATCTGGCAGTTCCAGCTGCATGCCCTCAACCTCGTGAGCATGATGCTCACTGACCAGCAGTGCTCGACAGTTGGTGTGACCAAGCATGTGGGTATGGGCAGGCCGACCATTGCGCGGATACAGGGGCACCCGCACGAGGTTGGCAATAGCAGCGGCCTGAAACAAATCCGCCGCCTCAACCGAATTGTCTTCTAGCACACCAACCCGGTCACCGGGCTTTAGTCCAATGGCCAGCAAGCCGTTGGCGAGTCGGACCCCACGCTCCCACGCCTCGGCAAAGGTTAGCCGCGTGTCGTTGTGCACGATGGCTTCGAAGTCGCTGTAATGCTGTGCCGCGCGGCGCATCAGAGTACGAACGTCCATAATCTCTCCTGACTCCCACTGTCCCTCGATGCTACCGTTGGACCGAGCGCATTTGTACTGGTGTAAGTCAGCTTTCGCGATTGCCGAGTGTTCAACTAGCTGCGAATATTTGACTCTATCGCTTGCATCACCACTGGGGAGGATGAGTGAACACATTTAACGTTTGGGCAGCACTGCTTTTTTCGGTGTTAACCCTCCCGCTGGCCAGCGCCGACAGCGCCGTTAGCAGCATATATCGCTACCACCCATTGCCTGAGAACTTAGGCAGCTCGGGTCAACCTAACGCTGAACAATTCGCCGCCATCCGTGCCGAGGGATTTGACGTGGTGATCAATCTCGCTATGCCAGATTCTGAAAATGCCATCGCCAACGAGGGCCGTATGGTAAGCGAGAACGCCATGACCTATGTCCACATTCCGGTTCCGTGGGACGCGCCAAGGGCCGATCACCTCGCCCAGTTCTTTGGCGTTATGGATGCAATGACGAACCAAGGCAAAAAGGTTTGGGTGCACTGTGCGGCTAACTATCGCGCTTCAGCTTTTTCATATAAGTACCTCACTCTGCAAAAAGGCATGGCTGACAAAGACGCCAGCACCCCACTACTCACAGCGTGGCTGCCGCAAATGGATGAGAATTGGCGCCGCATTTACGACCTCACAGCCGCGGAGATTGCGCCATGAGCGCCCGTGCAGCGGTAGAAACGCAGCTGCTCGATGCCGCCGAGCAATTGCTGCCAGAACTGGGCAAACGTCGTCGCGAGATCGACGAGCTGCGCCACCTGCCGCAAGACCTAGCAGACAAGCTGGCAAAGCTGGGCTTTTATCGCTTGGTGGTGCCTGAGGCTCTCGGCGGCCTCGGCATTTCACCCACGGCCTTCTGCAAACTTTGCGAGATCTTGGCCACCGCCAACGGCTCCACAGCCTGGTGCATTTTTATTGGTGCTACCTCACAGTATTTGTTCGGTGCGCTGCCAACCTCCCAGTTGCAAAAAATGCTGCAAAATCCAGACGTCATCACCAGTGGCGTCTTCGCCGACAGCGGAACCGCTTTGTTCGAGGAGCGCGAAGGCCAAGCGGGCTATGTCATCAACGGCCACTGGCGCTGGGGCTCTGGCTGCCGCAACGCGCAGTGGATCTCCGGTGGCATTCACGAGGTGGATGGCAGTGGTGAAACGGTTACTGACGCGCCAAGACTGACCCGAGTATTTTTTCAGCCGGATGAGATTGAGCTAGTAGACAACTGGCATGTGTCTGGTATGCGCGGCTCGGGTTCCAGCGATTATATCGCGAAAGATGTCTGGGTACCTGCCGAGCGCATGGCCGGCGATGTCGAAGATACAGAACACGCTAGCCAGCCCATCTATCAGTTTCCTAAATTTGCCCTACTGGGCATTCCCATTGGGGCCATCTGTTTGGGAATGGCGCGAGCCTGTTTGCAGGAGGTGATTCGCGCCTCGAAAGAAAAGACGCCTCAAGGCAGCCGACGGGCGCTATCACTGCGGCCATCTCTGCATATTGATGTGGCTGAAGCAGATGCCTCCCTAAGCGCCGCGCGCTCCTATTTTTATCAGACCATCCAGGACGGTTGGCAGGCCGCACAATCTGCACCCGGCAGCCTTGAAGATCGCCGGAGCATGCGAACGGCTAACGTGCACGCAGTGAATACGTCTATCGGCGTCATTGATCAAATGTATCGACTGATGGGCGGCACGTCGGTTTACGAGACGTCCTGCCTGCAGCAGCACTTTCGCGATGTGCATGTCGCATCGGCACATATGATGGTTGGCGAGCCGGTGATGGAACTAGCTGGGCGCGTCATGCTCGGTCTCGATGACAAAGCATTTGGCCTGTAAAACGGATCGACTGCACGTATTACCAAGGAACTGGTTTTGAGCAAAGCACTGAAGTTTGGCCTCGCTACCCCCAGCAATTTTTGGAAACTGGATTGGCCTGAACGTCAGCAGACCGTAGCGCAGATTGCGGATTCGGGCTTCGATCATATGTTCATGGCGGACCATGTGTCGTTTCGCAATGGCTCTGGCACCGATGGCTTTGTGGAAGTCGCTGGGCTGTCCCAACTGCACCCCAGCCTTGGCGTCATGACAGGCATATATCTGCTGCCGTTGCGCCACCCTTTGCCGGTCGCAAGACAACTGGCGAGCATGGCGAATCTGGCACCGGGTCGCATGATCTTTGGCGTAGGTATTGGTGGTGAGGATCCACACGAGCTGGAGGTATGCGGGGTCAACCCAAAACTGCGCGGGGTGAGAGCCAACGAGTCACTGGCCATCATCAAGGGCCTACTGGCGGGCGAGAGCGTGACCTTTGAAGGCCAAGAATTCAGCGTCCAGGAGGCCATCATTCGCCCCACCCCACAAACCCCCATACCGGTTGTGGTGGGCGGACGCTCTGATGCAGCGCTCACCCGAACTGCAAAATTTGGCGAGGGTTGGCTGGGTGTATGGTGCTCGGCTGGTCGCTTCTCCCAAGCCACTGCCAGCGTGCAGGAACAAGCCGAAGCCTTGGGCCGAAACGATGTGGATTGGATGCATGGCTACCAGCCATGGGTTGGCCTTGACCGTCACACCCGCGACGCTGCCCACGCATCGGTAAAGGCAGGCATGGAGGCTTTTTACCGCATACCGTTTGAGAAATTTGAGCGCTACACTCCCAGCGGCACGCCAGCCCAAGTGGCGGAGCAACTAGCGCCCTATATCGAATCCGGATGCCGCTTGTTTAACCTTAAGGTGTGCTGCGAGCATCCAGAAGAAGAAGTGGATTTAGGTCGAGATCTGATCACCGAGCTGCGTAAATGCGGCGTGGCGCTGGTGAGCTAGGGTTACTAGTCAACTTCCGCTATAGCGAAAGTGGCCTCTAAACTTTCCGCGTATCCATAGCGCACTGCCTTGGCCACGATCACAGCCTGACCCAAGGTTGCCGTAGGGATAGGTTGGCGATAAAGCTGCCACGCACCACTGTCACGGAACAGTTTGGCAGCGAAACCCTGCTCTTCAAAACGATAGGCAATAGACGCCCCCGGCGTTGCAGACGTAATCAGCACCCGCTGATCCCGCATTTCGATAACCGGCGCCTGGGTTACCGGCTGCTGCCCGCCGGGCCACATGGTCTCAATCATTCGGCTTTCATCCTCGGAGCTCTTGTCGCCCACACGAGTAATCCAAGTATCCATGGCATCGCGAAGCCGTTGTAGGGTTTGGGCGTGCCCAGGCTGATTCGCCAGATTCACCACCTCTTGAGGATCCCGCGCCGTATCGTAAAGCTCTTCACGGGGCCGCGGGGCAGCAAAATAAAAGCGCTGATCCTCGGTTAATGTACCTGCTGACTTTCCCTGCCACAGCGACTGCATCACCGGAAACATATCGCGAAACACCAGGGGTCGAAAATACGGCAAGTCAGCTTGGTAGTTGCGAATGTACTTGAAGCGCTGATCGCGCACGGCGCGCACATAGTCCGGCACGGCATCCATGCGATCGCGTCCGGCAAAAACATAGTCTTGGGTGAGCGCCGTGTTGAGCATAGGTTGCCCCTGCACAAAGGCCGGCACCTCAATACCCGCAAGCTGCAGGATCGACGGCGCCAAATCCACGACGGATACCAGTCGCCGATCAACCTGGCCCGCTCCAGTCTTGTCGGGCCAGCGCAGTATTAAGGGAATGTGCAGGCCGCTGTCATAGACCGCCCTTTTGGCTCTCGGCAGACCGTCGCCATGATCTGTAGTCCAGATGATAACGGTAGATCCGAGCAGCCCGTCAGCTCGTAAATTGGCAACAACTTCGCCGACTTGTTCATCCATGTAATGGATGTTGTCGTAGTGCTGGGCAATGCTCTCGCGCACCTGTGGGGTATCAGGGTAGTATGCTGGCACGCTGACATCGGCGGGATCTGTGACCTCATTCACTGTCGCTTCGCGCGCCAATGCCAAGGCCTTTATCACCGAGCCAAAAACACCCTGACCTTCGGTGTCTAACGTAGCTAGTCGACTTTCGTGGGTAGACATGAGGTTGATCATGGCAAAAAACGGTTTGCCCGCAGGCAGTTGCCGCCATACGGCTAAATCCGGTGGCAGCGCAAAGTTGCCCTCGTTCACATCCCAAATGGTGAACGGCTCGCCAAATTGATAATCAGTTTTGGCGGTATTGGCCGTAGCGTATCCAGCTTGGCGCAGCAGCTCGGGAAAGGCTTTCACTGCCTCGGGTGGCACCGCCTCATAGTCGCGGTTGATCGTGCGCATATGTTGGGTACCCAAACTCTGTGGGTAAACGCCCGTGATCAGCGCTGAGCGGTTCGGAGCACAAACTCCAGAGACGGAAAACACCTGAGTAAATCGCACCCCGTCGTTAGCCAAGGCGTCAATGTTGGGGGTTTGTGCTACCACGTCGCCAAAGGCGCCAACCCGCAGACTTAGGTCCTCGGCGACGATCAGCACAATATTCGGTAGGTCTTGGCCGTGGGCAGAGACCATTGCCGCGCAGAAGCATAAGCCCGCGCTGATGCGGCAGGCAGCAAAGCGCACCGCATCCACAACGCGAGGGCGCAAATTTACTCGCCAAGCGTCAACGTTTGTGGACAAACCAGCCGACCACCCAAGGCACCGTCTATGGCTTTTCACGCCAATTGAATGCCAGCATCAAACTGACCAATAACAAAATGCTCGTTCACGCCGGTCGTCAGCCCCCGTTGAATGCCTTCACCAATGGTTAAGTCTTCGCCAAATACCGTGCGTACTAAATTGTAGTTGCCCCCCCAGTAGCGGGCTTTTTTCGCTAGCAGCTCTTCACTGAGATCGGCGTAGTGCGATACCGGATTGCGCAGCATCTCAGGCTCCGTATGCGTGGTGCTTGCCTTGTGGCAACGCAAGATGCGATGAATGATGTCGATTTTTTCGTGGCTATTGCCCATATATTCTTCCTACTTCTACTGGCCGGGGTAACGTCGCTATCGCAGCGACGAACCCAGCAGCTCTCTGGCAATGACATGGCGCTGCACTTCGCTGGGGCCCTCGCCAATACGCCGAATGCGCATCTCCCGAAACCAGCGCTCAAAGGGTAAGTCTTTGGCAACGCCAAGACCGCCAAACATCTGCATGCACCGATCCACCACGCGGCCCCCAGCTTCCGTGGCTACCAGCTTGGCCATGGCCGCTTCTTTACGAAAATTTTCGCCGCGCTCGGCCTTTGCTGCTGCCTCCAGGGTAATCCACAGCGATTGCTTAATGTCGATTTCATTATCGACCAGCATCCACTGAATAGACTGCCGCGACGACAGCGGCGCGCCAAAGGTCTCGCGTTGGGGCACATATTCCAGTGCCATTTCTTGTGCCTTAATGGCCACTCCAATACAGCCCGCCGCGTAAGGAATACGTTGTTTGGTTAACCTGTCGTTAGCAATGGCAAAGCCCTTGTTCAGCTCACCCAGAATATTGGATGCAGGAACGCGCATGTCTTCAAAGCTTAGTTCGGTAGCGTAATGGGCCGAGCGCAGCGTGTGCACGATGCGCCGCACCGCAAACCCCGGCGTATCGGTATCGACAATAAAGCAGGTCACCCCGTTGCGGCCCTTGTCATTGGCTGTGCGTGCAAAAACCAGCCCAAATTGGGCTTTGTCTGCACCGCTGATCCATAGTTTGCCGCCGTTGATGACCCAGTCATCGCCATCTTGCACCGCCTTGGTTTGAATCGCCCGAGCCGGATCTGAACCACCCGAGGGTTCCGACAGACCAAAAAAGCCTCGCTTCTCGCCCCGCAGCGTGGGGTATAAATACTTCTCTTTTTGCTCCTCCGTCGCTTCGAAGAGCTGGGCCAAACCTGCGCCACCAAAGGTGCCATAACAAGGCGCGTACAATCCCGCCCGATGCTGCGACATCTCCACGGCAATAAGCGTGCGCGTGACAAGGTCGATGTCCGGCCCACCAAAAGCCGGAGGAATATCCAGTCCATACAGCCCCATGGCTTTGGTTTTTTCGATCAACCGAGCACGGTCCGCCGCATGGAGTTCGTCCGCATCTGGGTCTAGGTCAAACTCCAGCGGCAAAATTTCTTCGCGCACAAAGCGCCGCACCATGGCGATAACAAGGTCTTGCTCTTCGGTCAGTTCCAGGTTCATCCAGCAGGCCTCAATTTGCCCAAGGTAATGGCGGCGGGAGGGGGATTATCGGGCGGTAGCTCACCGTAATCGTAGTGATGCAGCATCAACAGTTCTTTGTAACGACTGAGATAGGAGGTCGTTACTTCCCAACGGACGAGCCTTGCTTCAGGCAGGCGCTCGATCGCTTCGCTCACTTCACCCTTCAAGCCAAACAAGCTTTTGCCGCCGGCGAAGCCAATGTAGCGCGTATTTTGCCGCGCATCCGCTAACTGAAACACACCGAGATTCCCGCGCAACAAACCGCGAGCCTCGCCGATAGACAGCCATTCTTTGCTCAGGCGAACAGACACGAATGAAAGACCCCATCCCCCAATGGAAGTCAAAGCCTAGCTTTAACGCAGAATAAAACCAATGCTCTGTGACAGTCAGTCCTTGCAGACGTAACCCTGACTTCTACGCTCATAGTCTTAAGATGCAGCGCTAGGCATATTGACACCCCTATCTTTAAATTCTAGCGCTTCAAGCGCCCTTGATTACGCCAGCATCAATAAGCTTTTGAGTTTCTTCCGCAGAATAGCCAAGTCCTGCAAGTATCGATTTAGATTGCTCGCCGAGTTTGGGTGCAGGGCCGCGAATCTCGCTGGGCGTTTCGCTGAACCGCGCTGCGGGTCGCGCTTGGCGCACTTCACCAAAACCCTCGAAATGAGTGCGCTGAATTGTTTCGCTTGCCTGTATCTGCGGGTGAGCGAGCAGTTCCATGCGGCGCAGCAGCGGTGCATTGGGCACATCGTGCGCCTGCAGGCGCTCGAGTATGTCGGCGCTAGGCCATTTCGCAATTTCCGCCATGGTGATTTCTTTGCGTTCTTGCACATGCTGCAGTCGGGCACCGGCGGTAGCGAAGCGTGGGTCTTCTATGAGGTCTTCGCGGTCCAGCGCACGGCACATGCCCACCCATTCTTTGTCGCTAATCACGCCTGCGGTGATGAAGCCGTCTTGTGTGGGATAGATCAGATCCATCGAGCCTGAGGTTTCTGACGGGTCGTATTCGTTATCGGCGTAAGTAATACCGCCCATGCCTTCGGGCCAAAAGAACGCCAGCATGGCATCGAGCATAGACACCTTGATGTGCTGTCCGTCGCCGCTGCGCTCGCGGTGATATAGCGCACTGGCAATGGCCTGGGCTGCGGTCAATGAGGCAACTTTGTCGGCAATGATTACGCGAAACATTTCGGGGTCGCGGGTGATGCGGTTAGCTTGAATATCCGTGGCACAAGACAGCGCCTGAATAATCGGGTCATAGACCCGCTGATGGGCGTAGGGCCCATGATCGCCAAAGCCGCTGATGGAAACGTAAATTAACCGCTTGTTCTTGGCCCGCACTTCTTCCTCCGGAAAGCCCATGCGCTGCATGGCACCGGGGCGAAAGTTCTGCAGCAGTACGTCGGCCTCTTCAATCAAGCGCCATAGCACCTGCTTGCCTGGGTCGGACTTAAGATCCATGGCGAGGGATTGCTTGCCGCGATTGCAGGAGAAAAACATCGCCGGAAGTTCGTTGATCGGTTTGCCCATCAAACGCATTTGCTCGCCGTGCAGAGGTTCTACCTTGATTACCTCAGCACCTTGATCCGCGAGCATGGCAGCGGCTACGGGCCCAGACACCATACTGGTGAGGTCGATCACTTTTAATCCGTTTAGCGGTCCCATCGTCCGTACTCCTCAATACTCTTGTGGTTTTTTGGCTTTTCAGCCCTTGTCTTGCGTCGTTCTTTGCTCGTCTAGCTCGATGCACGGTAGTTGACGTCGTAGGCGCGTCGGTAAGCCGGGCGACTGCGATGCAAGTCGCGATAGCCCAGCAAAGATGCTTGCAGTTTGAAGTCGTAATGCAATGCCCAATCAAGGCACGACACGAGCATGATGTCGGCGAGGCTAAGCTGATCGCCAACGACGAAGTCTTTGTCTGTCATATGCTCGGAGACCACAGCTAAATGTTTTTCCGCATAGGCGCGAGAAGCGGTCATGGCAGCCGGGGCTTCGCCGTAGATGTGCGCCAAGTCTCCGTGTCGGCGCATGACGTACAGCGAGGTTTCATCCAGCTCGCCATAAATATAGGACACCCATTCGTCTTCTCTGGCCTGTGCCTGCACCGAGGTTGGCAACGCCATCGTTGACTTACTGCCGTAGCGGGCAATCAGATAACGTGAGATGGCTACGCTTTCAGAAAGACCAAAGCCATCGTCCTGCATGTAGGGCACTTTCTGCTTGGGATTCATCTCGGTATAGGCCGAGGTTTGGGTTTCGCCCGTACGCGGGCCAATGGGGTGATGTGCATACGGCACGCCTAGCTCTTCCGCCACCCACAGTGGCCTGAACGTGCGCATAGTACTCGCGCCCCAAAACTGAATGTTTGTCGGTTCTTGCATCAATCCTTCCCTCACAGTGCAATGTGAGGCCCTGAGATTAGGCTAAGTG
>JAYYHB010000213.1:0-2933 GCA_036157095.1 Pseudomonadota bacterium | reverse complement strand
GCATCTTTTCGTCTACGCTCATGGGATCGATCAGTGCTTGGTTGCCATCGCGTAAGTCCACACTGCACCATCGAGGTGCCTGGGTTAACACCTGACTCGGCCACTGACGATCTGGAAGATCGATTGCACTGAATGCTTTGTATTTGCCGAAAGGCATAGCGCCGGCGGCGCGACCGCTAGTTGGTTGACTGCTCATGGTACTCACTCTTTCTGTGCCATCTCCGGCCTTTGCGTGTTCGCCGCTCGTGCCGTTCAAGTTGACTATCTTAACGAACATCCATCCCTGTGTCGGACTTCTTGTTGATCGACACAACTCATCTGCAGGTGCCTATCCGTAGCGCATTCTGCGGTTTTGGAAGTGGGATCTGGGAGGGAATCGCCCTGGGGTGTAAGTCTTAGTGCCCGTAGCCGGGCAGTAGCAGCAGTTTTGATAGCGCATGCGAAGCCATCGCTCCGACGCGAGAAATCTCGGCTGAGTTCAAGGACGATGTGAATACTGCGGTTCGCATGGCGCAACTATAGACCCCTAGCGCAGGTTTGCAAAGTTGAAGAATGACTACCCGTTCAACCTGGAGAAAGTTTTCGCCCGCCTTTAACAGGCAGGCTAACCTAGATGGATAAGGACTGCGTCGGCGCTACCCAGGGCTTTGTTACGAGCGGATTCGATGCTCTCTCCCAGTGCCAGGGCCACACCAACACGCCGCTCTCCCGCCACCTCGGGCTTACCAAATAAACGTAGCTGAGTAGCCGGCTGAGCCATCGCTTGCTCCAGGCGGCTAAAGGATAGCGACTGAGAATGCCCTTCGGCCAGAATTACTGCTGATGCTGCTGGTCCGAATTGACGTATGCAGGGTATCGGTAACCCGAGTATGGCTCTGACATGTAGCGCGAACTCGCTGAGATCTTGACTGATCAGGGTGACCATGCCGGTGTCATGGGGTCTTGGACTAACTTCCGAAAAGTAAACCTCATCGTCTTTGACAAAAAACTCAACCCCAAAGAGGCCCCATCCACCTAGGGCAGCAGTGACCTTTTCGGCGATTTGCTGGCTGGCGGTGAGGGCTTTCTCTGACATCGCTTGAGGCTGCCACGATTCTTGATAGTCCCCGCCCTCCTGTCGGTGACCAATGGGTGCACAGAATGTGGTGCCGTTGCGATGACGGATCGTGAGCAGCGTAATCTCATAGTCGAAGTCGACAAAACCCTCAACAATCACTGTACCAACAGCGCCTCTTGCACCTTCCACCGCATACTGCCAGGAGGCGTCAATATCACCTGCCGTGCGAACCGTTGACTGTCCTTTGCCCGAACTCGACATCACCGGCTTAACGATGCATGGCATACCAACACGCTCAACTGCGGCGCGGTAGTCGGTCTGGTTACCGGCAAATTCATAAGGTGAGGTACGCACACCGAGCTGTTCTGCCGCTAAGCGTCTAATGCCTTCTCGATCCATGGTTAGCCGGGTCGCAGTAGCGTTAGGCACAACATTTAGCCCAGCAGCTTCCATGGCAACCAGCGTCGGTGTCGCAATGGCTTCGATCTCTGGCACCACGAGGTCAGGAGCCTCACGTTCAATGATTCGCTGCAGTGCTGTACCGTCCAACATATCGATAATGTGACTTCGATGAGCCACCTGCATGGCCGGTGCATCGGCGTAACGATCAACGGCCACAACTTCAACACCTAGGCGCTGGAGCTCTATCACGATCTCCTTGCCGAGTTCACCGCAGCCCAATAACATCACTCTGGTGGCGTCTGGGGTCAATGCGGTACCCAGCCGGTTTATAGCATGCTCACTCATTGGTTTAACCTCAGCGTCCTTACCTTGAGAGCTGGTCCTCAGTCTTTAATTGCAACCGCAGAAGTCTGCACTGCGGCGCCGGCTCTAAAACGTCGGGCGTTTTCAACATAGTGCGCGGCCCCTACTCGAATTCCTGCCGCCTGTTCTTCAGATAGCATCCTCACCACCTTGCCTGGCGAACCCATAACCACAGAATTATCGGGTATTTCCTTACCTTCAGTTATCAGAGCGTTCGCGCCGATCAGACAATTCTTACCGATCTTGGCGCCATTCAGAACGACGGTATTGATACCAATGAGCGAGCCCTCGCCGATATCGCAGCCGTGTAGCATCACTTTGTGACCAATGGTGACGTGGGCACCAATGGTGAGCGGAAACCCCGGATCGGTATGCAGTACTGAGCCATCCTGCACATTTGAGCCTTCCCCGATAGAAATTAGATCGTTATCGCCACGCACCACGGCGTTGAAACACACACTGGCATTTTGTTTCAGCAGCACATTGCCTACCACTGTCGCGGAATCTGCCACCCAGTAGTCGCCCTCTGCTTTTACCCCCTCACCGTCCAATTCGTACAACATGATTAGCCCACCCGATTAGTTGATTATGAAGGGCCAATATAAGCCCGCCGCTGCGGCGTCCATCCTAATCAAGGCAACGGATCTAAAGCAAAATGCTTCGACACGGTCAAAGCCTCCCCTCAGATTACAAAGTTGGTCGTGCTTCACGCCGCTGGAATAGATTCACAATTAATTGAAGCCCAATGGGTATACTGCTCCTATGAAATTTTGCAGTGCGTGCGGTGCATCCGTAGCTTATCAAGTGCCCGAGGACGACAGCCGTGAGCGCGCGGTTTGCACCGAATGCGGAACCATCCATTACCAAAACCCCAAGATCATCGCTGGCACCTTGCCGGTATGGAGAGATCAGGTGCTGCTGTGCAAGCGGGCTATTGAGCCACGGCGCGGCTACTGGACGCTACCTGCCGGCTTTATGGAGAATGGCGAAACCGCTGAAGCCGGCGGGGCCAGAGAAACCATGGAGGAGGCGAATGCCTCGGTAGAAAATCCAAATCTTTATACCGTTTTCAGCCTGCCTCATATCTCCCAGGTGTATATGTTTTTTAAGG
>JAYYHB010000212.1:0-4714 GCA_036157095.1 Pseudomonadota bacterium | reverse complement strand
AGCCCGGAGCCGTCGGCAACTTCGGCGCCCAGGCCGATCTGCGGAATAGGAATGCCCGTGATCAACATCGAAATAAATATGGCGGGCACCAGGTAGGCAAAAATCAGCACGCAGTATTGGGCAACTTGGGTATAGGTAATACCCTTCATGCCGCCGAGCACGGCGTACATAAAGACGATGGCCATGCCAACAATGACGCCCCAAAAGATAGGAATATTTAAGAACTGCGAAAATACGATACCTACACCGCGCATTTGTCCCGCTACGTAGGTGAAGGAAATCAAGATGAGGCAGATTACCGCCACTACTCGCGCCGTGGAGGAATAATACCGAGTCCCTATAAAATCCGGCACGGTGAACTGACCGAATTTGCGCAAGTAGGGGGCGAGCAGTAGGGCGAGAATTACGTAGCCGCCAGTCCAGCCCATCAAATAGACCGCACCGTCATAGCCCATGAAGGCGATGATCCCCGCCATCGAGATAAAGGAGGCTGCGCTCATCCAGTCCGCCGCAGTGGCCATGCCGTTGGCGATGGGGTGTACGCCGCCGCCAGCGATATAGAACTCATCGGTGGAGCCGGCCCGGGACCAGATAGCGATGCCGATATATAGCCCAAAAGATAGGGCAACAAATAGATAGGTAAGCGATTGCGCGTCCATGCTAGACCTTCTCCTCGTGAACCGTCTGGTGGGCGGATTCGTCGGACGGATGGTCGTCTTCATCGGAGACGCCAAACTTGCGATCCAGCCTCTGCATTACATGAATGTACGCAAAAATCAGGATTACAAAGACATAGATGGCACCCTGCTGAGCCCACCAAAAGCCGAGTTTGAATCCGAAGAAGGGTATTTCGTTGAGTTGATCCACTAGCAAAATGCCAAAACCGAACGACACGATGAACCAAATGCTCAGCAAGAGACCAAGCAGACGAACGTTAGCCTTCCAGTAGTCTTGTTTATTGTTCACAAATATCCCCTCCGAAGAACGCGCCAAATAGTGCACCAATGCTGCATGCAAATACAAAGGCGAATACCCTGTCGCAGCTGTGGCAGGGTAACTGTCAACCTTGTAGCCTCTGCCGCTGACTTAAATCGGCGATTGCTATGACCACAAGTTTCGACATGGAATTTCCTCGCTCGCCCGTGCAGCCCATTCGCCCGGCGGCTACAGTGATCGTTGTGCGCGAGGCTGCCCAAAGTTATGAAATATTTATGCTCAAGCGCACCAGCAAGGCGAGTTTTGCTTCGGGCATGTATGTGTTTCCCGGCGGTCGCGTTGACTCGGATGATCATCTGCACGCGTACGATGCCTACCGTCACGGACCTACCGAAGGGCAGGCGCCCCAGGTGGCAGCCCTAGGAGATGAATGGCGAGGTTTTTGGATTGCTTGCGTCCGCGAAACGTTCGAGGAGGCAGGCCTGATGCTCGCTTATACGAATGATGGTGCCTTAGTTTCTTTTGCTGATCCCGCTGTTCAAGAGCGCTTTGCTGAATATCGTGTGCCGCTTCACGACGGCGACTTGTCTTTGCTCGATATTTGCCGCAAAGAAAATCTTACATTGGCCATCGACCATATTCACTTTTACAACCGCTTCATTACTCCGTTGGGACGACCTCGAAGATTTGATACGCGATTTTTCATCGCCGCCGCGCCTGAAAGCCAGCGCGGCAGTCATGATGAACAAGAAACAGTCGACAGTATTTGGATTTCCCCGCAACAAGCGCTGGAGCGTCATGCAGCAAAAGAGTTCGATTTGATGAATGTCACACGTATTCAGCTTGAGGCTCTGGCGAAGCTGCCGAACAAGGCCACCTTGCTAGAGGCTTCAGTTAATCAGCAGCACTTTCCGACTCGACGGCCGGTGCTGCCGCGGATGAAATAAGGCGAGAGGGCATTGATGTCTACCAAAAAAGAGACTGTCTTGCGCGATCTTGACCTGCCGGCTTTGCAGGCGTTCGGCTGGAACACGGACGATCAGCATCAGCTAGAAGCCTGGCGGAATCTTCGGACCCCATCGGATCGGGGTGAAGCCGGTCTAGCTAGCTGCTTAGCACGAGTTATTGCCGTCGAGCGCACCGGCTTAACCGTCGCACCACATCTCAATGCGCCTGACGGTCATATACCCGTTAGCGGTCGATGGTTTCGCGGCGATGAGGAAACTCGGCCAACCATCGGTGACTGGGTTGTGATCGACTCCCAGACGGGCATGCTGCTGGACATGCTGCCGCGGCGTAGCGTCATAAAACGGGTCAACCCTCTAGGTGCCCTGCAGTTAATTGCTGCCAACGTCGATGCGGCATTGATTGTCACATCCTGCAATGCCGACTTTAACCTAGAGCGCCTAGAGCGTTATCTGTCTGTGGTGCTGGAGGCAAATATTACCCCTGTGCTGGTGCTGACCAAGATCGACCTGGCGGAAGACCCAAGTGTTTTCATCGAAGCCCTGTCCCAGCGTTTTCCTGAGATTGCTCAGGTTGCCGTAGATGCATTGAGCGAGGGCGCCGTGGCAGCCTTGACACCCTGGTGTACTCAGGGCCAAACCATTGTTCTGCTTGGTTCCTCCGGGGTAGGTAAATCCACCCTGGTCAACGCCTTGTCTGGGGCCGCCGTGCAGCAAACTGCGGCAATACGAGAAGAAGACGGCAAGGGCCGTCATACCACCACAAAGCGCTCCTTGCACCGCCTACCCCAGGGGGGTGTGATTTTGGACAGTCCCGGTATGCGCGAGCTGCAGCTTGCGAAGGCAGAAGAGGGTATTGAGGAACTTTTCGCAGATCTGGAAGCCCTGGCTGCTACTTGTCGATTCAACGACTGCTCTCATACTTCCGAGCCCGGCTGCGCGGTGCGAGCGGCCATCGATATCTCGGAGCTGGATGAGGAGCGCCTGCGTCATTATCAATCGTTAAAGGCCGAGGAATCTCGTAACCGCGAAGCCCTTGCAGCCCGACATATGCGCCATCGCGCCTTTGGCAAGAAAACCCGCGGAGTAGCGCGCGCCAAACTACAGTCCAAGGACCCAGATCAGTAGAGCATCGACAGCGTTGCTTAAAGCTCCTAAAGTGTCTGGCCTTGGTCGAGCAAGGCTCACCATCTGTTTATCGTTGGTTAAAGAGGTGTTCAGTGGCTAATCTGGTCGCGCCTAATGTTCAGCAACAGGCAGTCTCGGTTACCCGGAAGATGTCGGCATCCCTGCCTGGTCTGCGAGATATCGCCGCCCAGCGAGGTCTTAAAGTGCATCATTTGGGAGCAGGCTATCCGCATCCCGAAGTTACGGATCCGCGCGGGTTTTTGCGGCACCAGCAGGCCTATTTCGATCATCTGCGTGAACGCGAGGGTCTAAACGATCCTGACGTTTTGCCGGAGTACCTGCGCGAGGCCTATTCCTACACAGATACTCTAGGGCCAATATCGGCGCGGCAAACCTTTGCCAATGTCTACGGCAGAGACTGGGACCTGACCCTTGATGCAGAAAAGCTGATTCCCACCGTGGGTGCTTCCGGCGGGATAAATCTTATTTGTTCCATGTTCGAGCATCCCGGTAAGCCCGTCGCATATATCACTGACGCGCCAACATACGCAGGGTTCACTGCACGCGTAGCACTGTGCCAACATGCGACCATCTTCAGCGTCGAGATGGACGGTGAAGGACCTCTGCCAGATGGCATGCGCGCGCAGGTTCGCGCCGCGCGAGAGCGAGGTTTTTTCGTGCCTTTCTATTACACGGTGCCAGATGGGCACAATCCCGGCGGGTTTTCTTTCAGTCAGCAACGTCGGGAGGCCGTGCTTCAGGTCGCCCGAGAAGAAGGCATTTTGATTGTGGAAGATGCACCCTACCTCTATATCAATTTCGCTCAGCCTGAGGATCGAGCCAAGCCGTTTTTCAGCATGGCGCCGGACCAGACTGTGCACCTGTTTACAGGCTCTAAGATTGGTTTTCCGGGTCCGCGGGTTGGCTTTCTTTACAGCGAAGCCGAGCTCGAAATTGCTGAGGGTGAAAAAGTACCTCTGTCGGAGCTTGCGCTGGTGGAGTCCAGCAGTGAGCTGTTGTTCCACAGTCCCGGCGCACTGCGCGGGTTTGAAGCACTGCTCCATGAGCAAATCGATGACGACTTTGTTGAGCGCGACAGCATCTGGGCATTGGCCGAGGATAAACTTGTCGTTTATCGCGAGAATCGACAAATCTTGCTGGACGTCTTAGAAAGAGAGCTTGGCGCTTACAGAGACTATTTTAGCTGGACTATTCCCGGTGGTGGATTTTTCACGGTTTTCAGTTTCCTCAATAACGGCCGAGGCTTCACGGTTTGCACTGACGACGCCATGATCGAGAACATGGTCATGGAACATGGCCTTGTGGTGATTCCCATGTACGATTTCTATCCTAAGGACGCGCGGGAGCGTGACCCCGGTGCAGGTATGAATCAGCTCAGGTTGAGTTTTTGCTTCAGCGAAAGTGCCGGACAGCAGCGTCGTGATGACATGCGTGAAGCCGTAGAGGCCTTTTGTCACGCTGCTAAGACGCTTGTTGGAATCACTTAGCGGGACCAGCCCTGAAGACTCAGGATTCGGTGTTCGACCTTTGTGCACTTGTCAGCGACGCACGTTAAGCCAGCACTTTGAGCAAGCGCTAAGGCCCGCAGGTGGTAAACCCCGAGTTGGAGCCACAAGCCTTTTGCCCCAATAGCAATCGCACTCTCGGCGATGGAGAGAACGGCA
>JAYYHB010000211.1:0-4810 GCA_036157095.1 Pseudomonadota bacterium | reverse complement strand
TGATGGACGATCCCTCGAGGTGCAAATACGCACCCGGGAGATGCATGAGAACGCCGAGTTGGGCGTCTGCGCGCACTGGGCCTACAAGGAAGACAGCGATGAACCCGACGCTAGCGGATATTCTGAGAAGATGGGTTGGTTGCGCCAGGTTATCGATTGGCATGAAACCTTGGACGGCATTGAAAGCTTGCCTGATCTGCTCGCCCAGCGAGTAGCGGAAGACAGGATTTACGTGTCGACTCCGAGGGGTCATGTGCTGGACTTAGCAGCAGGGGCAACCGTGCTGGACTTCGCTTATCGCATTCATACGGAATTAGGCCATACCTGCACCGGTGGCTATATTGATGGCGAATTAGCTCCCATACGCAGACCTCTAAAGACGGGTGAACAGGTTGAGATCGTATCAGGCGGTCCAGTTCGGCCTCACCGGGCCTGGCTAGAGCCGCGTCTTGGGTTCATGCGGACACACCGCGCGAAGGCAAGTGTGGCGGCATTCTTTCGCAGCGACAGTCAGCTGAAAAGCGCCAGACGCGGCAAGAGCATTTTGCAAAACGTACTGACTGGGGTTGGGGCGGCTACTCTGGATGAGTCAGGCTTCGAACACATCGCCAAACTGCTGGACTATCAGGACACCGAGGCGTTTTTTGTGGCGGTTGCCCTCGGTCAGCACAGCTATATTTCCCTGGCGAATCGCATGCTAACCGAGCGAGGCCTGGCAGAATCTCTAGGTCTGTGGCGGGAGGTTGAACCCGAGAAAATACCCCACTATCCCGCCCGCTGTGGTTTCCAGATTACAGCAAAAAATAGAGAGAGCCTGCTGCGCGATATTACGGCCCTATTGGCTGATCAAGGTTTACCCATCGCCAAAGCCTCAGGCGAGGTGCTTGAGGAGGAGCTGGCGCTGATCAAGGTTGAATTGCAAATTTCTGATTGGCTCGCCTGTTTGGAATTACTTAGTCACTTGTCCTATTTGCGCGGCGTTGTACAAGTAGTGCGCTACGTTCCCTAAATCTGATTTGCAGCTCATGGGCAATAGTGCGTTTTCAAGGACCCTGTTTCGGTTAAAGTACTCGGCTTCGTGTTCTAGTGGCCAAGAGGCACCGACGGCATGGCCCAACATGGTAGGGCATAGGAGAGTTTTGTGAGAATTATTTTATTAGGACCGCCCGGCGCTGGTAAGGGCACCCAGGCACAGTTCATAAAGGATTCTCTTGGGATACCGCAGATATCTACTGGCGACATGCTCCGCGCGGCCATAGGTTCCGGCAGTGAGCTTGGCCAGCGCGTCAAGGCCGTCATGGATTCAGGTGCCTTGGTATCAGACGACATCATCATCGATCTCGTCAAAGAACGTATTCAGGCGGACGACTGTGCCAATGGCTTTCTTTTCGATGGTTTTCCCCGCACGATCCCCCAAGCACAGGCGATGGATGATGCGAATATTCCCATCGACGCGGTGGTCGAAATTCAAGTGGTGGACGAAGAGCTTATCAAGCGTATTACTGGTCGGCGGGTGCATCTTGGGTCCGGTCGCGTCTATCACGTGGTTTACAACCCGCCCAAGCAAGATGGTGTTGATGACGTCACCGGCGAGGCATTGCAGCAGCGTGAGGACGATACCGAAGCCACGGTGCGTGAGCGTTTGTCCGTGTACTACGAGCAAACACAGCCCCTTGTAGAGTTTTATCGAGGCAAGGGTCAAATCAAGTACCTAGAAATCGACGGCAGCGGGGCAGTGGAAGACATCCAGGCGGCCATTGCCCTCGGTCTGGTCGAGGCGAATTAGCCGATCAGACTAGCAAGTCACTTAACGGCAGAATGCTTACGCGGCTGCCAACGGGTAAATCGGCGCTTTCTTTAGGGATCTCGATCAAGCAGTTTGCACCGTTAAAAGTACTTAGGCGGTTTGACCCTTGGTCACCCGTATGCCTGACCTGTATGGCGCCACTCTCGTCGCTCTGTTTATAGACACCGCGTTGATATTCGGCACGCCCCGGCCGATGAGAAATCTGTGTCGCCATTTCAGCATCGATGCGCAGTAGGGCTGAGGGCCGAGTACCACACAATATCTGGAGGCTGGGCTTAACCAATAGCAAACAGGTAACGATAGTGGATACCGGATTACCCGGTAAGCCAAAAACCCAACATTCGCCGATAGACCCGAAGGCCAGTGGCTTGCCGGGTTTTAGGTTGAGCCTCCAGAACGCGAGCTGACCGAGTCGTGCGATGGTGGCACCAATAAAGTCCGCATCTCCTACCGAAACGCCGCCACTGGTTATCAGCATGTCGCAGCGCTCTGCCGCATCGGCAAGTGCCTTTTCTACAGCCTCCTCATCATCGGCCAGACGCTGCAGCGGGACCAGATCTACCGGTAAATGAAGAAGTAGATTGGCAAGCGTGAAAGCATTGGAGTCGTAAATTTGCCCAAACGCCAAGGCCTCAGGCGGCGTACCTGGGTCACGGAGCTCGTCACCGCTAGAGAAAATGCCGACCCTCACCTTGCGGACTACTTCAATACAACTCACGCCCGCCGAGGCCAGTGAGCCGAGAGTAAGGGGAGTTAGCCTGTCGCCCGCGTCGCAGATGATTTGACCCTCCTCCACATCGTTGCCAACGTGTCGAATGAAGCTTTCGTCCGGTTCATGATCTTCAAAGTGCACGGATCCGCCATTGTCCTGTTCGGCTACCGCTAAGCGCTCCTGCAGGATAATGAGATCGGCCCCTTCAGGAACAACTGCCCCGGTAAAAATGCGCACGCATTCACCGGTACCCAAACGGCCGTGAAATGGATGCCCGGCGAGACTTTGACCAATAAGGCGCAGTTGTTTTTTTTGTCCGAAATCTTCGCGTCGTACAGCGTAGCCGTCCATGGCGGAGGCGGGGAAGGGTGGCAAGGATAGCTGAGCGTAGACGGGTTTTGCCGTTACGCGACCCAAGGCCTCAGCTAGGGGAATGCTCTCGGTATGTGAAACGCTGCTGAGTGTGGCAAACAAAGTTGCTCGCGCTTCCTCCAGATCCATTGGTTGGCTATGCTTTGGCAATGACCGTCACCCTTTGTATTGAGACATCTACAGCGCATTGTAGCCTAGCACTGGCGGTGGATGGTCGCGTGTTTAGCGAGCACGAACGGTTGCTGCGCCGCCATAACGAGCAGGTACTGCCCATGCTCGATCGTCTTTACAAGCAGGCGGGCGCTACGCCGCGTGATACGCAGTTGATCGGCTTTGGTGCCGGCCCAGGTTCGTTTACCGGGGTTAGAATCGCCGCTTCTATCGCTCAGGGTGTCGGCCTAGCAAGCGATGGCCTTGTCGTACCCATGCCTGGCTCAGAAATTTTGCTGCGCAGCGCTATGCGGGCCGGAAAGGTCAGCTCTGTACAATGCCTAACGGTTGTTCCAAGCCGTGCCGACGCCTTTTACCTGGCGCTGTACAAAGTCGACTCTGATGGGGTGCCACACGTGCAATTCGAGGATCGGCTATATACGCGGCGTCCGGGATGGCTTGATGATTTGGCGCAAACCAACGAGAGCTTACAGGGCCTTGGGCCGCGCCCACAGTGGATTGAAAAGGGTGTTCGCTTTGATCACGGATCCGACGTGGAATTGAGTGCATTGGCCATGCTCGATATCACTCGGCAGATGCACGAAAGGGGTTTGTCGCAACCGCCGAGCAACGCCTTGCCGATCTATGTTGAGGGAGATTCACCGTGGCAGAAGGTCGCACCTTAGGCGACCAATATCCCATGACCCTTGATCTCCGCGTGCTTTATCACCATCCTGAATTGACCGAGGATGCACAGCGGTATGCCCCTTGGTGTAAGCTGGTTACGATGCCGGCAGCCCCAACTGTCAGCCAACCCGCACTGTTTCTTGATCATAGAGGCATGTGGCTGTGCATGCCGGGCTACGCTACTGCGTTTCAGCCATCCGACGAGGATATCAAGCGGCGTGTACGAAGCCGGGCGCCGACGGACTTAGTGCGTGCCTGCGGTATGAATCTTGATGGACAGCGTGTCCTGGACGCCTGTGCCGGATTTGGGAGCGATGGATTGCTGCTCGCTCAGATGGGCGCTCATGTGAGCTTGATCGAAAGACATCGGTTGGTGTGGATCATGCTTGAGGAGCGAGCAAGACACCTTAGCAATGCCGAAACCCTGTGTGCCGACGCGTCACATTTGCTTGGGGATGGCGCAAAGCAGGAAGACCCCTGGGATGTGATATTGCTCGACCCGATGTTTCCGCCAAGCAATAAACGCGCCCAGCCTAATCGAGGGCTACAGCATTTGCGCGAACTTACAGAGTCCTCTCAGACTGATCACGATGATTTATTACCCTTGTTAACCCTTTCTAAGCAGCACTGCAGGGGGCGTGTCGTTCTCAAGCGCCGTCTGAAAGATAGCGTGCTCGAGCGGCCGGATTTTCAAATTAAGGCTAAGAGCGTGCGATTTGACGTCTACAAGGGTCTGGCTCGACCGCAGAATTAGGTGCTTTAGGAGCCGAGTTTTCCCAGCTCACCGGCAACGACTCTCAGCAGCGCCTGATGAATGGCAGGCTCAATCACTTGTTCTGCGGCTTGTTCGGCAACCCGCTGTAAAAGCGACGATGCGATGAGCCTGTCTCGCTCGTCGATCGACAGGTACTGTACGCTGATCAGCCCATCGATGAAGAGATCAAACTGACGGTCTTCGGAAAACTCTGCGCCCTGCAGACCGAATAGGCGAGCAAGTTTGCGCGCTGACGCTTGGCTTATAGACCTCAGTTCGTCCCGCTCTAATGACGCCTGATTGGCAATGCAAATAACAACATAGAGGC
>JAYYHB010000210.1:0-7733 GCA_036157095.1 Pseudomonadota bacterium | reverse complement strand
AGTACAGATATCAGCACAAACATCAACATCATGCCGCCCGCCATGCCGACAATGCCGGACAACACGCTTGTCCCAAACGCGCTGAGCGTAACCAGCAGCCAAAGTAGAGAAGAGGTCAACATGGGGCCATATTTTTCCAGAGCTATATATGAAAAAAGCGACGTAATAGATTATGATCGATGCTTGTAGCGAAAGATATGCCCGGCCCCCGGCACTCACTTCTGATTTTCCGCCGAGACCAAAAGCTATGATTGAAAATCTTGAAACACTGATTGCGCTTTCCAAGGCAGGTACCATGATGGAGGCCAGTACGGCGCTGCGTATTTCTCAGTCTGCGGTATCTAAACGTATCGCCGCGCTGGAGCGCTACTACGACCGAGATTTGATCGAACGGCACGGTCGCCGAGTCGTACTAACGCATCATGGGACGCGTCTTGTCGAGCGCGTGACGCCACTACTGTCCGAACTGCGTAGCGTGTTTTTAGAGGACAACGCTCTGCGTAAGGGCAAGATCATTCTTGGTGTTTCCGAGGCTATTTTGGCGAGCTGGGGTTCAACTCTGTTCTCTCAGGTCCGGGACTTGATGCCAAGCGTGGAGTTTGAATTTCATGCCCAGCGCTCTCCTGTCGTGCTTGATCGACTGCGCTCGGGGGAATACATGGTCGGTATCTGTACCGGCAGCCCAGACGCGGACACTGACTTGGTCTCTGAGGTGATTCGGCAAGAGCCTATGGTGATTATTCCGTCGGGTTTGAAGCCTTTGAAATATCGCAGTGGCGATCCGCTGGATGTGATGACCATCGAGTCGCGCTCCGGTGCCTGGGGCTCCATTGAGGAGAATATGCAGCGGCTCAATTTGCATCGCAGCACCTCGTTAGAGTCTTTCTTTGCCGTAGCCCAGATGGCGCTTTCAGATTTTGGTCACGGGCTAGTGCCCACCGGCGTGGCGACAACCCTGGGGATCGCAGAAAAGAAGCTCATTCGCCTCTCTGCTCAGGAGCTGTCACGACCAGTGCGCTTTGTCGCACGAAAATCGATGTTCGCGCAGCCCTTGGTGCGTACTTTCTATCAAGAAGTGTCGGTGCTCACCGCGGCCATTGATGAGTGAGGCCTTTGGTTCGATCACCGGGTCTGGTGGTGGGTCTGGCGTTAGGCCTTGAGTCGCAAAGTCAGACCCTGGGAGGCGTACTGGTCTCGGGTCTGCTCGCCGCCTAACACAACGCAGCTGCCTGTTGCAGGCAGAGTGCTGTTAAGCCCTCAACCCACAGATCGTCGTCGTTTATGCAGGGAATTAGGGTAAACGATTCGCCCCCTGCCTCGAGGAATGTCTCCTCGCCCTGCATGCCCATCTCTTCTAGCGTCTCCAGGTTGTCCACCACAAAGGCGGGACAAGCCACCACGACACGCTTAATACCTTGGCTCGGCATTTGCTTCAGAACTTGATCGGTATAGGGAGTCAACCATGGAATCCGCCCCAGCCGCGACTGGAAACTGACACTATGTCTACTTTCTTCAATGTCGAGATATCGCGCGATTTCTTTTGAAGTGACCATCACCTGATGTCGGTAGCAGGTTTTGTGCGCCACAGAGTCCACATTGCAGCAGTTGTTTTGCTTCAGGCAGTGCTGATCTGTTGGGTCAGCCTTAGTTAGGTGTCGCTCTGGCAGGCCGTGATAACTAAACAACAGATGATCCCACTTTTCCGGCAGGTGCTTGCGAATGTTTTCACCCCAAGCCTTTGTGTGCTCTGGGGCCTGATAGAACGGGGTAATAACCTCGCCCTGCATGCCAGCGGGCATACGTTCCATGGCGGCTTTTACAGATGTGGTTATGGTTGAATCTGCGTAGTGAGGGTACAGGGGCACGATGCAAACTTGGGTAACACGGCTGTCATGCAGCACCTGTAGGCCATCGGCGATGGCTGGTTTGCCGTAGCGCATACACAGAGCCACCGGCGCGCCAAGGCGCTCGTGCAGCTTGTCGGCCAAGGCCTGACTTTTTACTAAGAGGGGTGAACCCTCTGGAGTCCATATTTTGCTATAGGCCTCGGCGCTGTCCTTGGGACGAAAGGGCAGGATAAATGCGTTGACGATCAGTGCGCGCAGCGCCCAGGGCACATCGAGCACGTGGGGGTCCATTAGAAATTCGCCCAAGTAGCGTCGAACGTCTTTTACCTCTGGCGAATCGGGTGTGCCGAGGTTAATCAATAAATAGCCGATCTTTTGGGGTTGCTCGCTCATGGAACTGGGCTCTCGTAAAGGGTGATGCTAGCGTAACGGGCATAACCAGTTGCTCAGTGAATGGTTCCAGCGCAGCCGTGTATATCTAGTGAATTTTTGAACGATCCGATAGTATTTCCGCCCCATTCGCTTGGCACTAATTCATCGTGACACTGATCCTCGACTACGACGCAGGGAATCTAGGTAGCGTCAAACGCGCCTGCGCTGAAGTGGGGTTAACTGCGGATTTTTGCCGCGATCCGAATGAGATCATCCAGGCTGAACGCATTATTTTTCCCGGTGTCGGGGCTGCCGGTAGCGCGATGCGCAGCCTACGAGAACGCGGTTTGGATGCTGCGCTCAAATTGGCCATCAACAGAGGTATTCCCGTGCTGGGTATATGCCTGGGTATGCAGGTCTCCCTCGACTACTCCGAAGAAAACGATACACAAACTTTGGGACTGCTTGGTGGACGCGTGCAGCGCTTTAAGCTCAACCGGCCGGAACTGAAGATTCCCCACATGGGGTGGAACGAAGTCAGGGTCACACAAGCCCACCCGGTGCTGGCGGGAATTGAACCCGGCGACGAGTTCTACTTCGTTCACGGGTATTACCCTAATCCTACCGATGCGGCCCACGCACTGGCGGTTACTACTTACGAGGGTGACTTCACCTGCGCTCTTGGTAAGGCCAACTACATTGGCACCCAGTTCCATCCGGAAAAAAGCGGACGCGTAGGTCTGCGCCTGTTTGAGAATTTTGCTCGATGGGATGGCGTCTGGGCCGGCTCAGGTGCATCCGCTCACGCAGAGGTAGAAAACAATGCTCAGTAAGCGCGTGGTCGCCTGTTTAGATGTGCGCGACGGACATCTCGCCAAGAGCATCAAGTTCGTGAATACCCAGAATATTGGCGACCCGGTAGAGAAAGCTCGAGAGTATTATCTCGACGGCTTGGATGAACTGGTGTTTTACGACATCACCGCCTCCAGCGATAAGCGCAATATCATGCTCGATGTGGTCGAAGCTGTGGCCTGTCAGGTGTTTATTCCGCTCTCCGTGGGCGGGGGCATTCGCAGCGTCGCCGATGCGACAGACCTGCGATTAGCCGGCGCGGAAAAAATCAACGTGAATTCAGCAGCAGTGACTCGGCCTGGCTTAATCAATGAATGCTCGGAGGCCGTGGGTGATCAAAACATCGTGCTGTCGATGGATGTACGGCGAGTCGTGGCAAATAGTGATCAACCCAGTGGCTTCGAAATTGTCATTAATGGCGGTAGAACTCCTACGGGTCTAGATGCACTGGCTTGGGCGTTAGAAGGCGAAAAGCGCGGCGCAGGCGAACTGGTGGTGAATTCCATCGATGCCGATGGCACACGGGACGGCTACGATATTGTACTAACCGCCATGATCGCCGAGGCCGTCCGTATTCCGGTGATCGCCTCTGGTGGCGCTGGTTTGCCTAAACATCTTCATGAAGTCCTAACACAAGGCAAGGCCGACGCGGCGCTGGTGGCATCCATGGTGCATTTCGGCGATTACCGGGTCAGCGGATTGAAACAGTATTTGCATGAGCAGGGTTTAAAAATTCGAATGTCGTGGTAGGCAACCATGCGAGGTAGTAGTGAAAGCCATTCAAGTAGACGGTGAGAATTTGATCTGGGCAGACTTCGAGCGCCAGGCTTGTGGTCCGGGTCATTTACGCATTGAAGTCGCGGCGTCTGCGATCAACCGCGCTGACTTGATACAGCGTAACGGCGGCTATCCGCCCCCACCCGGTGCCAGCCCCATCATGGGATTGGAATGCTCGGGCACCGTCACGGAGCTTGGTGAAGGGGTTTCAAGTTTTGCCATTGGCGATGAAGTGTGCGCCCTGCTCGCTGGCGGTGGTTATGCGGAAGAGGTCGTGGTTCCCGCCGGGCAGGTGCTACCGGTGCCCAAGGGTGTTTCGGTTGTCGATGCGGCAGCACTGCCGGAAGTATTCGCTACCGCTTATTTGAATCTATACATGGAAGCCGGTCTGACGCCTACTGAGCGGGTCATTATTCACGCCGGGGCCAGTGGTGTTGGCACAGCCGCACTGCAAATGCTCAAGCATTCCAACAATCCCAGTTTCGTCACCGTCGGCAATCAATCAAAGCTTGATCAGTGTAAGGCGCTGGGTGCCGAGGCGGGTTTTATTCGTCATCACGGGTCGTTTGTGCCCGCCGCCCAAGCGTGGGCAGGTCACGGTGTGGACGTCATATTGGATCCGGTAGGGGGGCAATATCTGTCGGATAACCTCACAGTTCTGGGGCTCGGTGGTCGCCTCGTTCTCATCGGGTTGATGGGTGGTGCAATTGCAGAGGCGAATCTCGGGCTGCTCATGATGAAGCGCTCACGAATCATAGGCTCTACGCTACGTGCGCGTCCCATCGGCGAAAAAGCACTGGTTATGGACGGCCTGAAGCGTGATGTCTGGCCGAGACTCGAAGATGGCTCCATTAAGCCCGTTGTGGAGGCGCGCTTTCCCATGGAGCAAACCACGGATGCGCACGCCCTCATGGCGACGAACAATACCGTCGGCAAAATTCTGCTAACGCGATAGGACAGTAAGGGTGGGTTCCTAGCCAAGGGTGTCCACCTAGGTAGATGGCAGCCAGTGACGCCGTCCGGGCCTTGGGGTATCTCCCAGGCATGGGTTCATGTGGCGTCAATTAGATAATCCTCAATACACGCCTCTTTACACGGGTTTCTCGCTGCTTGAGCTTCTGCTGGTGCTGGCCCTGCGCTCGGTCCTAGTGTGGGTTGCTGTACCACGCTACGTTGCACAGCAAGTTCAAGGACGCAGTGCTGCCATGCAGCTTGAACTGATGGCCTCTGCTCAGGCGTTGCATGCATTGCGCTTTCCGCAAGCCCGCGGGACGAATACCCTTGGCCTTTGCTGGCCGATGCCGCCGGAGACCGCGACTCCGTCTCCGGCGCGATAGCAAACACGAGCTGCGACATCAGTTCCAGTACGCGAAAGGATTTCACCATCACCGTCGTAGGTGACCAAGGGCGTTTTGAGCTGCGCGCAGTGGCGCATTCCGACACGTTGACGTCGGATCATCTTGGTCGCCAATCGTGGTTTGACGATGAGTAATCGCATGTCGCGCGGTTTCACCTTGCTGGAGGTGTTGGTAGCAGCGCTGCTTGTGGCGATACCCGTGGGCTGGGCACAGATGCTCATGCTGCACAGCACTGGCGTTGTCCATGGTGCACAAGGCCACGCCCTCGCACGGACTGCTGCCCGACGCTATGTAGCGCGAGCATTGGCCTTTCATCTGGGCGGTTTTTGGCCAGAGAGCTTTGTGTCCCCGGGTTACTGGCTGCCCGGCATCTGGCGATACAAAAGAACTCGAACCTTTACCAAGGCGGGGTTCTGGCGGCGCGGCGGCGGCGAGCCTTCCCGTCAAGTGGTTGCAGTCTCACGAGGCAAACTCGCTGGAAACTGTCGTTCGGTTACTTGAGCGGCACTTAGGCGTTTGCTAAAGCCTCGAGCTGCTTCTGCAGGGTCTGCAGAGTGGTTTGCAGTTCTGCTACGCGCTCGCGATCTTTGCTGACGATGGCCCGCGGAGCCTTGGCAACAAAGGCTTCGTTGCTTAGCTTCTTTTCGACTTTCTCTAGTTCCTGCTGCGCCCGTTCGACTTCCTTGCGAATGCGCCCGCGCTCTGCCTCCAAGTCGATAATCCCTGCCAAGGGCACCATTACCTTTAGGTTGCCTACCAGGCTCAGCGCGTTCAAGGGAGCCTCGACGTCGTCATCCAGCCACTGAATCGAAGTCACATGCGCGAGGCGTCCGAGCATGTTCTCAGCCTGGGCCGCATTGTCTTTGTCGGCAGCGTCACCGCCCTGAAGTAGTAGCGGAATGTCTTGGCTCGGTTTTATGTTTGCTTCGCCACGGATGGTGCGAATGCCGGTAATAACGGCCTTAAGCCATTCGGTTTGCGCCTCAGCGGCCTCGTTGAGTGGCATGTCGTCTGGCGTCGGGAAGGTTTGCAGCATGATGCTCGCGGACTGCTGTGCTGTGATTAAACCAAGCCGCTGGGCAACACTTTGCCAGAGGGTTTCAGTGATAAAGGGCATGACGGAATGTGCTACCCGAAGCAGGGTTTCAAGCACCTGTAGCAGCGTGCGCTGGGCTGCAGCGCGCGCTGCTGGGTCTGCGTCTTTTTTCCAGAGCAGGGGTTTTGTCAGCTCGAGATACCAATCGCAGTATTCGTGCCAGGCAAATTCGTAAACGGTGTTTGCGTAGATGTCGAACCGATAGGTGTCCAACGCAAAGCATGCGTCGTGAATCATGCGGTGACACTTGCTGGTAATCCAATCATCGACAGGTGATGGTTTGGGCGCAATGGATAAGTCTAAATCTTCTGTATTCATCAGCACAAACTTGGAGGCATTCCAGAGCTTGTTGCAGAAGTTGCGATAGCCCTCTATTCGATTGACGTCGAAGCGCACGTCGCGCCCCGTTGTGGCCAGTGCCGCAAAGGTGAAGCGCAGGGCGTCGGTGCCGTAGGCGGCGATGCCTTCGGGAAAGTCTTTGCGGGTTTGCTTTTCGATGCGCGCGGCCATCTTTGGCTGGGTAAGATTGCTGGTACGTTTTGCCACCAGACCCTCAAGGTCGATGCCGTCGATAAAGTCCAGCGGGTCGAGTCCGTTCCCCTTGGTTTTTGACATCTTCTGACCTTCCGCGTCCTTGATCAGGCCGTGGATATAAACGGTTTCAAACGGGATCTTGCCAGTGAAATGCAGAGTCATCATGATCATGCGTGCGACCCAAAAGAAAATAATGTCGTGGCCTGTGATCAGCGTATTCGTCGGCAAAAAGCGCTCCAGCTCTGGGGTCTCTTCTGGCCAGCCCAGGGTTGCGAAAGGCCAAAGTGCCGAGGAAAACCAGGTTTCCAGAACATCATCGTCTTCGGTCAGCACCAAGTCCGCGGCTAAGCCGTACTTGCTGCGAACGGTGGACTCGTCTTCGGCGACGTAGACGTTACCCGACTCATCGTAGAATGCAGGCACGCGATGCCCCCACCATTGCTGGCGGCTGATGCACCAGTCCTTAACGTCTCGCATCCAGGCGAAGTAGGTGTTTTCGTATTGTTTGGGGACAAACTGAATGTCTCCGTTCTCAACGGCTGCAATGGCAGGTTCAGCCAAGGGAGCAATCTTAACAAACCACTGGTCCGTGAGTAGGGGCTCAATGATGGCATTCGAGCGATCGCCTCGAGGAACCATGAGTTTGTGATCCTTGATCTCATCAAGCAGCCCAAGGGCATCAAGGTCTTTGACGATTTGCTTGCGGGCAACGGTCCGGTCCATGCCTTGATAAGCCTTGGGAGCCGCCTCGTTAATCGCGGCCTCTGGGGTAAAAATATTGATCAGCGGAAGGCTGTGGCGGGCACCCATCTCATTGTCATTGAAGTCGTGGGCGGGCGTGATCTTGACGCAGCCGGTGCCGAATTCGCGGTCGACGTAGTCGTCGGCAATTACCGG
>JAYYHB010000209.1:0-4916 GCA_036157095.1 Pseudomonadota bacterium | reverse complement strand
GCTAACAGCTCAAGCTCTCAAGATACCACTGAGGGTTCTAGCTCCAGCTGAATCTGAAATTGCTCAGCGACGCTTTGCTGAACCTCTTGGGCAAATTCCAAGAGGTTCGACGCAGAGGCCCTACCGTAGTTTACAAGCACTAAGGGCTGTTGGGGCCAACACCCCACGTCGCCCCTGCGCTTACCCTTCCAGCCTGCACGATCAATCAACTGAGCCGCTGATACCTTGAGTCCCTCGCCAAACTCGTAAGGGCGAACCGAGTGCGCCTCAAGCCGCTGCGCCGCATCAGCGTCGATCACTGGATTCTTAAAGAAGCTGCCGACATTTGGGTATTCCTGAGGATCTGGCAGCTTTGCTCGGCGTATCGCCACAACGGCGTTAGCCACCTGCAGAGGCGAAGGCGATTTGCCTTTCGATATTCCCGCCTGGAACGGCTCCAACCCAAAAAAAGCCGCGAGCTCGTCATAGGACAGATTTACGTCAGGACGGCGATTTAGACGAAAAGTCACGCTCAGAATCACCGGAGCATTTTCAGCAGACGTTAATCGCGCCTTAAAAATACTGTCTCTGTACGCAAAAGAGCAGTCCCCGACGGGTATTTCGCGCACCTTCTGGTTCGCTTCTATTACCGTCACCGATTCAATAAGTTGAGCTACCTCAACGCCATAAGCACCAATGTTCTGAATAGGTGCCGCCCCGACCGAGCCAGGTATGAGGGACAAATTTTCCAGTCCAAACCAGCCCTGCGAGAGAGTTTCCTCAACCAGCTCGTGCCAGTTTTTGCCCGCCCCTACTTGGATCCTGACAGACTCGGCGTCTCGGGCCAGTAGGGCTACCGACGCATCTTTGACGTAGCAGACAAGCCCTGCGACCTTGGGCATAAGCACAACATTTGAACCCTCGCCAAGACAGCGCAGCCGAATACCGGCGTTTTCGGCCTGGAATATTGCCTCCTTTGCGTCTTCAAGGGATGTTAAGTCCACAGCAGCAACAGCAGTCGCGGCTAGGTTCATGGTGTTCGGCAAGTCGCGCTGCGCAATGGTCATGCGGAAATTTGCCGAAACGTTAAATTAATTCTCAGGCCGCATTTTTTTTTGGTGGCACGCAGACAATGTCGTTGACGACCATCGAATAGCAGCAGCGAGCCCTCACCTAGCTCAAGATTGCTCCGACGCGTCGCTGCACCACTCTGCTTTAGATCCGACTCTTCATTTGCCGCAGCATGTTCGAGGCAGAATCGGCGAGGCGCGCCCAGGCTGAGAGAAGCAATCAGCGAGGAGCACCCTTTCTCATCGTCGCGATGCCAACCCATGTATTCAGAGCCACTGGCGTATCGATTCATCAGCAAGAAGTTAAAGCTTTGGCCTGTCACGGACTCAACGTCCTGCCGAAGTCTCTGCAGGGCATTAGGCCAACCCTGGGTGATGTGATCTGTACGCGTGTAGCGATAGTTGAGTCCTGGGTCGCCAAACCAAGCTAAAGATCGCGGAGCCTCGACTTGTCGACCAAAAATCGGAAACGTCTCGCGCTGCCATCTCAACCAGTCGGCACATTCAATTTTCTGTAGCCAGTCGCGAGCTTGGGCAGGCGACAAAAAACTTTCTATGAATCGCATTCATGAATCCAAAAGTGTCCGAATCCGGGGCGCTGCTGGGGTATACTAGGCGGATTTTCACAACCAATGGAAGGGAAGCTGGTGAACATTGAGGGCAAAGTAGCGGTTATTACTGGAGGCGCGTCGGGTCTAGGTAGAGCCACCGCTGAGATGATTGTCGCAAATGGGGGAAAAGTCGCGATTCTTGACCTAAACGAAGATCTGGCAAAGGCGACGGCCAACGAGCTAGGAGACGCCAAAGCCTATCAGGTGAACGTGACCGACGACGAGTCCGTAAGCAGCGCAATCAACCAAATCGCTGAAGATTTTGGCGCCATACACGTCAACGTAAATTGTGCCGGCATTGGCGCTGCGTCACGTACCGTCGGCCGCGAGGGCGCTCTAGATATCGCCAAGTTCAATTTCATTGTCCAAGTAAATCTTATCGGCACCTTCTCCGTTCTCAGCAAGTGCGCGGCGATCATGCAGATCAACGAGCCCGAGGGCGAAGCACTGGAACGTGGGGTGGTCATCAACACGGCCTCTGTTGCCGCGTTCGATGGTCAAATCGGCCAAGCTGCCTACTCCGCCAGTAAGGCTGGTGTTTCCGGTATGACATTGCCCATCGCACGCGATCTATCCCGCCAGGGCGTCCGTATTTGCACCATTGCACCGGGTATTTTCAACACACCCATGATGGCAGGTGCCCCAGACCAGGTACGCGATCCGCTTATCGACATGGTTCAGTATCCGAAACGACTTGGACTGCCGCCGGAATTCGCGTCATTAAGTAAACAAATCGTCGAAAACCCCTATTTGAATGGCGAAACAATTCGCTTAGACGGTGCGATACGTATGGCACCCAAATAAGGGCGCAAAGAACTCGTGGTTCAGGTGCCAAAGAGCGCCTGAACTCGCGCCAGGTCGTTAGGCGTATCTACGCCGCCGGGCACCTTTTCCATAGCTTGAATAACCAAGAGCGGAAACCCCGCTTGTAACCATCGCATCTGCTCCAGCATTTCTACATGCTCAAGAGTTGAGGCACCTAAGGCAATAAATTGGCGCAGCGCCCCCACTCTAAACGCGTAAATACCGACATGCCTCGAGGCAGTCTCAGGCACCGAGCGGCCCAAGGTTTCGCGTGGGTAAGGAATGGGCGCGCGAGAAAAAAGCATAGCCAGGTCCTGATCATTACAAACAACCTTAACGACGTTCGGATCAAGATAATCGTCTAGTGACTCAACGGGCTCGGACAACGTTGCCATGGGCATGTCTGGACGTTTTCGCATTCCCTCACTGAGCTGTTCGATCACTGCCGGGGGTACCAAGGGTTCGTCACCCTGGACGTTAATCACCACATCGTCATCGGACCATCCATATTTTTCAGCGACCTCCATGACGCGATCCGAGCCGGAAATATGGTCAGCTCGCGTCATTTGTACAGCGATTCCCGCGTCCCTCACTGCATCGGCAACTCGGGAGTCGTCGACTGCGACGACTACGCTGTCGACCGCAGCCTTGCCCGCTTGCCGTGCGACTCTCACAACCATGGCCTCTCCGGCAATGTCGGCTAGCGGCTTGCCGGGCAAGCGACTGGATGCGTATCTAGCCGGTATGACGATATGAATCAACATTAGACGTCTTACTCCTTGGTTTCCGATATGGCTTTGGGACGTATGTTGAGACTCTCCAACAATTGCACTAGATCCTGGTGAAAGCCATCACCGAAGTCCGTGACCACGGCAAGCGCCCACGTATGGCTTAGATCGATATCAAGAGCGGCAAGTTTGACTGCGTCTTTCTCAGTACAAACGATGGGCGAACCGTCGGCGAAACTCAGCTCGTCACCAGTAAAGCCATGATGATCTGGATAGATATGCGGCTCCACCGTAATGCCCAACTCCGTCAAGCTGCGCAAGAACCGCTCCGGGTTGCCGATACCGCAAAGAGCGCGAACCCAAGGGTATTGCTCATAAAATGCCGTTACCGGAATAATCTGGTCATCGCTCAGACGTCGGAACTCAACGGGACGATTTGTCGAAACGTATTCCTTGGCCACCAAGCCCGCCGTACCCCCGTTGCAGATAACGAAATCCACCTCATTTAGCCGGTCTACTGGCTCCCGCAACGGTCCTGCGGGGAGTAACAGCCCATTGCCCACACCTCGGGCAGCATCAACCACAGCGATCTCAATATCGCGCCCCATCAAATAGTGCTGCAGTCCATCATCGGCCACGACGATGTCGCAGCCAGCCTCACGTAACAAATCCACTCCCCGCAGGCGCTTGGCGGCAATAGCGACAGGGCATTGCAGCTTCTGCCGCAACATGACTCCCTCGTCCGAGTACAATGCTGCCGAGCCCCCCATTGGAATCAACGCACCTTTCCGGCTTAAACCGCCTTTGTAGCCTCGCGATACGACACCGGGACGGAAACCTTGATCGCGCAAAAATTCTATGAGGCCCGCGACGACGGGTGTTTTGCCCGTACCACCAACCGTAATGTTGCCAACCACCAAAATCGGCAGCCGATTCAGCGCGAAATCGCTAGAAGATTCGTTTGCTCGTTTCTGTGCTAGTGCCCTCCGTCGACTGAGCCATCCATACAGCCACGCCAGCGGCAGCAATGTTTTTACCCAAACCGCCCCGCTATACCAAGCGCGGGTGAGGGCATCGGTCGATTGGCCCAACAAGTTTCCTGGTCGGACCTGAGCGGAAAAGCCGACGCCCGGAACGGCGATATCAGTAGACGAGGACTCTTCGCTCTGTTCAGGCTCATCCTGGAACTGAGCATTGTATAGATCCGCATAGAGACCCTGGCTTTCTAGGAGTTCGCCATGGGTGCCCTGCTCAACGATCCGCCCCTCATCCATCACCACGATCTTGTCCGCGGACTCTACCGTTGAGAGTCGATGAGCGATAACTAATGTAGTACGACCGATCATCACCTCTTGCAGGGCAGCTTGGATGTACTTCTCCGACTCGTTGTCTAGTGCAGAAGTCGCTTCGTCCATGATCAGGATCGGAGCATCTTTCAGCAAAGCCCGTGCAATAGCGATACGCTGACGCTGTCCGCCAGAAAGCAGCACACCGTCATCTCCTACCAGCGTGTCTAGACCATCGGGAAGCTTTCGAACGAATTCATCCGCGTAGGCACGGCTTAGAGACTTTTGAATCTCCTCGTCACAGACGCTGGCCATCTCTCCATAGGCGATATTCTTTCGCAGAGAACCGTTAAACAATGTTACCTGCTGACTGACAAAAGAAATATGTTTACGCAGATTCGACAGTTCGTAGCTCTGTATATTGGTTCCGTCGAGCGT
>JAYYHB010000208.1:0-2892 GCA_036157095.1 Pseudomonadota bacterium | reverse complement strand
GTCAGATGATTGCTGAAATCGCGCGCAGCTTGTCTGCGGATGAGGATCGCATCGCCGTAGTCGAGGCGGGCACAGGCACCGGCAAAACCGCCGCCTACTGTCTTGCAGCCATACCCCTAGCCCAGAGCTTGAACAAAACTATTGTTCTGAGCACTGCGACGGTAGCCCTGCAGGAACAGGTCATTCTTCAGGACCTGCCGGATATTCGAGAGCGAGCGGGTTTGAAGTTCAGTCTCACGCTTGCCAAGGGTCGTGGTCGTTACGTGTGTTTAAAACGACTCGACGATCACCTCAAATATACCGACCAACAAGAAATTCCCATCTTTGACGCGACAGATGAAGACTACACGGTGCTCTATCAAGAGATGCTAAATCGTTTTTCCCGGGGCCAGTGGGATGGTGAAGTCGACAGCTGGGCCGAGGGCATGTCGGATAGTGCATGGTCTGGCGTCACGACAGATCATCGCGGCTGCAGCAACAATCGCTGCTCTTTCTTTAAGCAGTGTCCCTTCTTTCGGGCGCGATCACATTTGGAAGGCTCCGATGTTATCGTTGCCAATCACGACTTGGTGCTGGCAGACCTTGCCTTGGGTGGCGGTGCCGTGCTGCCGGAACCCGAAGACTGCATCTACATTCTGGATGAAGCCCATCATATTGCCGACAAAACCCAGAATCACTTTTCTACCAATGCCAGAGTCAATGGCACGATTCAATGGCTGGACAACATCAACAAGGTGCTCAGCTCATTAGCCCAGCGATTTGGTCGACCGGCGAATTTGACCAGCCTCGCGACCAGTGCCGCCGCAGAAGCCGATGCGCTGACCAGTCATCTACATGCGTTGTCTGAAGGGTTGAACACCCTACCGTTTGAGACCAAGGAAGAGGATCGAGAGGTTTATCGTTTTCCTCAGGGCGTTATCCCAGCAACCCTCATGGATCTATCCATGGCGTTGCTGCCCTCCATGGGAAAACTGTGCGATGTGGTCGAGCAGGCCCACGAGCTACTGCAGGAGGCCGTCGCCGGCAACACCGACTGGCAAAATGCCTACGAAGCAGAGGACTGGCTCGTGCCTGTGGGACAACTGCAAAGCCGAGCGTTAGCGACCAGGGCATTGCTTGAAGACTATGCCCTAGGTGCCAGTCGGCCCCGCCGCTACGCTCGCTGGTTGAATCGCAATCTTTACGATGTAGAAATGGTCAGTGCACCTATTGAGCCGGGCAATATTTTGCAGGAGGTGCTGTGGCTGCGCTGTTACGGTGCAGTCTGCACCTCGGCGACGCTCACCGCCTTGGGACGGTTTGATCGTTTTATTGAACGTGTGGGTCTGCAGCCGGACGTATCTGCGGCCGTGATTGCCAGTCCCTTTAACTACTCGGAGGTGGCCACCTTTCATGTGCCGGCCATGCAGTCCGATCCGCGTGACTTTGATGCGCACACCGAAGAGGTGATTGCTCTGATACCCGATTTATTGAATCGGCACGTCTCTGCACTGGTTTTGTTCACGTCTTGGCGGCAACTCAATGCGGTGATTTCTGGGTTACCGAAAACGCTTGCCGAAGGCCTGCTGGTTCAAGGTGAGGGCAGCAAGCAGGCGCTGCTGCGGGAGCATCGTCAGCGCATTGACGAGGGTAAATCATCTTATCTATTTGGGGTGGCCAGTTTTTCCGAGGGCCTAGATCTGCCCGGTGAGTACTGCCGACATGTGGTGATCGTAAAGCTACCTTTTTCGGTGCCCGACGATCCGGTCGATCAGGCTATTGCGGAGTGGGCTGAAGCCCAGGGTCGCAATGCTTTTTATGAAATCTCAGTGCCAGATGTCTCGTTAAGACTGGTACAGGCCTGCGGTCGCCTGATTCGCAGCGAAAAAGACTACGGCACCATTTCAATGCTGGACAAGCGTATCGTGACTCAGCGTTACGGGCGTGCCCTCATCGAGTCACTACCCCCATTTCGCCTGGACTTACCTGCATAGTTTTTCTCAGGAAGCACTCGCCGTTGCCGGTCTTGCTGCCTCCTTGAATGCGCCGTTGCTGAAAATCAGCAGACGCTGGTTCATAACGCGCTGATTCAGGCCTTCAAGAAAAGCCTTCATCTCATTCTTCGTCAGGGCCTCTACCTGTGCTGCGATTTGCTGATTGGTATTGAAGGCGTAGTTTTCTTCCGCCAGGTTTTGCCAATAGCGCTGACTGCGCTGGTTGAGGTTCTTGTCTTTTTCCAGCAGCCGTATCATCAGACCAGCCTTTTGTTGTTCAAAAGCCGCCTCCGACATATTGTCCCACTGAGCGATATATGCCTGCAAAAATTCGATTACTGCATTTTCTAAATGCGCCACGCCCGCAGATGGCGATTGCACGAGAAACAAGTTGCCACTCTGGGTATCCATGCGACGAATACCGGCACTCACCACATAGCCCAGCTGTTGGTCAGTGCGCAGGCTTGAGAAGAAGGGTGAGCGTAGCAGCTGGCCAGCAAGGGCGCTCTTCGCTCGGCTAGCAAAGCTGTCATCGGGATCCTGCACATAAAGCAGTAGTGCCGCGTCATTATGATCGACGGCAAGATCGATATCTGCGGACTGCGTCAGCTGTTGTACCGTAGGACGGGTGCTATCTACCCGGTCAAGAGGTAGCAGGGTGGTTAAAAGTTCGGCCAAGGTCTCGGCGTCCTCAGTATCGACGTTGCCATGCAGACCTCCGCGTACGCCTAAGCGCTTGAACTGCTGTGATCGCCAGGTGACTAGATCTGCCAAGGTTAAGTCCGCAAGGAGTGCCGCCTGTTCCTGAGCGGGCCAACTGGTCGACAGCAAGGTGTTGCTCAGCGCGGCCAGTGTTTGGCTGTAGGGCTTGTCCTTGGCGGCGTTTTCTAAATCTCGCATAAGACTTTGCTTAATGCTG
>JAYYHB010000207.1:0-6008 GCA_036157095.1 Pseudomonadota bacterium | reverse complement strand
ATGCTGATGAGTCCGGGCCATATAGTTCCAAATCTGTATGAGGGTCATTTTTCTCGGATCTGAAAAAGCCTGGCTGGCCAGTTGCTCCGGCGTCACCGGGTTGTTCCAGTCGCGATAGACTTCCTTGAAGGACTGGCTATTGCTCTTGGACAACCTTGTGGAGCTAACGTGATGTAGTCGCCAATTGTTTTCTTCGATGCGGTAAACACCTTTTTCGGCATAGCGGGTGGCTAACAGCCGATTGTTCTCGTCCACTTCATAAATCTGAATGTCGGTTATTTCACCGGAGCGATTCATGCCCGCGATGTGCACAAACTCTGCGCCTTGGTCTGCTGGCCGGCGCAACCAAATGCCGTCCTGGGGCGTGGCATATGTGCCTGCCTCACGGGCTTGGTCCGTTGTCGAGGGCACTGAACCGGCGATGGCACTACGTTTTAGCTGCTCTGCCGCGCGCTCTCCGGCAGGTGATACGAACTCGCTCATGGTCAAAGCAAACAGTAAACATACGCCCAGAGCTGGTGATAATGCCGCGAGGACCCGATAGGGAGAGACACCGGCTGCGCGGAACGCCGTAAGTTCTCCACCTTCAGATAGGTTGCCCAGCGCCAGCAGCAGCCCAATAAACACGCCGTAGGACATCAGTTCCTCAATCCGTCTTGGCATGGTAAGCATGAGGTATTCGAGCGCTTGCATAAATCCATAGCCAGGATGGCTGTCTTCCAGCTCTTCTATCAAGGCGAATAGTAGGGTCAGCAGGGCAAGCACAGCGGTTACGGTAGCGATAGCGACCAGGCATTGTCGGGTTATGTAACGGTTTAAAATGCTCAAGAAGCCGTCTCCTCGGCGGAGGATTCATTCGTCAGCACGTTAAGCGCCTCACTATTACTGAAGAAAATCTCGCCACTGATGTTTGCTGCAAGGTTGGCTGGACCCAGGGCCTGCATCAAATGGCCCTTGATTTCGCTCAAGTGAAAGTCGATGCCGGCGTCAGCTAGTGTTCGACTCATTCGCAGCAGCATTTGGAGCCCTGTGCTGTCAATGCGGTTGACCGAACCACAGGCGAGTACCACGTCTCGTGTGCCTTTTCGGCGCAGGGCACGGCCAACCACGCGCGCTTCGATTTGCGTGGCGTTGGCAAAAAACAAATTCTCGTCCACGCGTAATACCAGCACATGATGATGCAGGGTTACAGGGTGGCGTTTCGCTGAACGAAAGTGCTGACTGTCACCAAGACGGCCAATTTGAGTGATCACGGGTTTGCTGGCACCGCGCAGAAAAAAAGCGATGGACAGAAGAACGCCGGACAGCAACCCGATTTCGACACCGAAAGCAAGCACGGCAAGCGCAGTTCCCCACTCGGTCCAGCAGTCTTGGCGATAGGTGTTCCAGTTGTTGCGCCAGCTATCGAGGTCGATCAAGTTGAGAACCGAAAACATGACAATGGCAGCCAGCGCTGCTTTAGGTAGGTTCGCGAGGGCATCGGTAAAAAATAACAGCGTGCCTATGATGATGACGACGCAGACAATTGAGCTGACGGGTGAGCGCGCACCTGCCGCGTAATTCACACCTGATCGAGAAAAAGACCCCGCGACAGGATAGGCGCTACTCACAGCGGCGCCGATATTAGCTGCGCTTAAGGCGATCAATTCTTGATCGGGTCTGACTCGTTCGCGCTCCCTTGCGGCCAGGGTTGCGCCAATCGAATAGCTTTCGATGTAGGTAATGACGGCAATGACTGCTGCCGATGGCAGGAGGGCGAGCCAAAGTGCCAAGTCCATGGACGGCCACTTCAGTTCGGGCAGGCCCGCCGGAACCGGACCAACCGTTTCTGTCGTATCGGATAGCCCCAATGTTGAGACCACCAACATGCCCAATAGTGCGATCCACAGCGGTCCGGTTTTGGCAAGGGGGTGATCGTCGCCGCGCATTCCAAGGAGGTTGAGTAATCGCTGCAGGAGTGTCTTTGAATACAGAAGAAACACCAGTGCCGCTGCGCCCATGGCGAGTGTCGTGATGTTCAGTTCGTCCACGCGTTGGAGCAATGCCGATATCTGAAAAAGGGGACTACTGGTTTGGTCAATGCCGATGCCTGTAATGCCGGGTAGCTGTGACACGATGATCAGCAGCGCAGCAGCGTTGACGAAGCCGGTAATCACGGGGTGACTTAGTAGATTCACCAAGCCACCCATTCGAAGCAAATACAAGGCGAGCAATATCATGCCGACCTGCAAGCAAAGTGCGCTCGAGATCATCAGATGTGCATTCCCGTAATCTGGCGCATGTTCGGCGATGGCGGCGGCGACCAATAGTGCTGCCACAGCGACCGGGCCAACCACCAGGTGCCGAGTGCTGCCCAGACAGGCATAAATGAGCATAGGCAGCAGGCAGGCATAGAGACCGGCCTGGGGTGGCAAGCCCGCCAAGTAGGCGTAGGCAACGGCCTGAGGTACGGTCACCATACCGACGACGACTCCGGCGGAAAAATCGCTGCTGAAGTCTGAGCGGGAATATCCTTTGAGCCAGTGAAAGATCGGTATCCACTGATGCCAGCGGCGACAGGCGAGAACGAATCGCGCCACTAAACGCACGGGAGAGACCCGAATGGTGTGGCACTGCCCTTTGACGCTGCTGCCAAGAGCGCGACGTGGGAGTTGCCTGGTGTTGAGCGTGACAGCAATAGCATGCATCGAGTTTATCAGTGCGGGCTTTGAATACGCGGCATTTTTTGGTGCTCCCGATGTCCTGATACCCCGCGTTATTTACGCGGTGATACACTGCTACGCGACCGCAGAAGTAGAAAATGAGTTAGGGGAGAATATGGAGACAAAGGCGGCAGTCGCTTACGCACCAGGTGAGCATCTGAGTGTCGAAACCGTCAGGTTAGAGGGTCCGCGACCGGGCGAAGTGCTTATCGAAATCATGGCCACTGGTATTTGCCACACTGACGCCTTTACGCTTTCGGGTAGCGATCCTGAAGGCATCTTCCCCTCAATCCTCGGTCACGAAGGCGCTGGTGTGGTCCGAGAGGTAGGCGCGGATGTGACGTCACTGTCGGTGGGAGACCATGTGATCCCGCTGTACACACCGGAGTGCCGGGCCTGCAAATTTTGTTTATCTGGCAAAACCAATCTTTGTGGCGCTATTCGTGATACCCAAGGCAAGGGTTTGATGCCCGACGGCAGTTCGCGCTTCTCGATCGCTGGGGAACTTATCTATCACTATATGGGCACATCGACTTTCGCAAACTTCACGGTCGTGCCAGAAATCGCGTTGGCAAAAATTCGCTCCGACGCGCCCTTCGACAAGGTCTGCTATATCGGCTGTGGTGTGACCACCGGGCTTGGTGCGGTGATGAATACTGCCAAGGTAGAGGCCGGAGCGAGCGTAGCGGTATTTGGTCTTGGCGGTATCGGACTCAACGTCATTCAAGGGGCTCGCTTGGCCGGGGCGGAATGCATTATTGGAATTGACCTAAATAATGATCGAAAACCCCTGGCTGAACGCTTCGGCATGACGGACTTTATTAACCCAAGTGACGTGCACGACACGGTGCAGGCGGTTGTTGATATGACCGATGGTGGCGTGGACTACTCCTTCGAGTGCATTGGTAATGTCGATGTGATGCGCCAGGCACTGGAGTGCTGTCACAAAGGTTGGGGCGAGAGCATCATTATTGGCGTCGCTGGCGCGGGCCAAGAAATAACCACCCGTCCCTTTCAGCTGGTTACCGGGAGGGTGTGGAAGGGCACCGCCTTTGGAGGAGTCAAGGGTCGAACCGATGTACCGCAAATTGTCGATTGGTACATGAATGGCAAAATCAACATCGATGACCTCATAACCCATGAATTGTCACTAGAGGATATCAATCGAGGTTTCGATCTGATGCACGCCGGCGAAAGTATTCGATCTGTCGTGGTTTATTAGTGACCGATAAGCGCCTGCAAGATACCTGGCTCGCGCAGTTACGTGAGCCCATCATTGATGCAGATCGACCCATCTGCGATCCGCATCATCACTTATGGGATCACGAGCGGAACCCTTATTTGCTGCCTGAGCTACTTGCAGATATGGGCGAGGGCCATAACATCGTCAGCACGGTTTTTATGGAATGCGGTGCCATGTATCGCGCCGACGGCCCGACCGCAGAAGCGCCTTTGGGAGAAACAGAATTTGTCAACTCGGTCGCCGCCATGTCGGCCTCCGGGCAATATGGGCCTGCCCGGGTCTGTGCGGGTATTGTCGGGTTTGCTGACCTGTCCTTGGGCGCTGATGTCGGTGCCATACTAGATGCGCACATGACGCTGTCGCCAAGATTCCGCGGCATTCGTCATGCTTCTGGATGGGATACCAGCGAAGCGGTACGCAACTCTCATACGAATCCGTCGAGGCACCTGCTGCATGACGACAACTTTCGCCAAGGCATTGCAGAGCTGGAGAAACGCAGCCTGAGCTTCGACGCATGGCTCTACCACCCACAAATCGCAGAGTTAATTGAGCTCGCCCAAGACTTCCCATCGCTTACGATTATTGCAGACCACTTCTGCGGTCCCTTGGGCATAGGCCCCTATGCCGGGCAGCAGCAGGCAATTTATGCTGACTGGCAAGCAGACTTTAAGGCATTAGGCGAATGCCAAAATGTATACGCAAAGCTGGGTGGCATCGCGATGCCCGTCAATGGATTTGGCTGGCACCATCGCAATATGCCAGCCAGTTCTGATGAGTTGGTTGAAACGACCAATCGATACCATTTGTGGGCGATTGAACACTTTGGCGTCGAGCGCTGTATGTTTGAGAGCAACTTTCCTGTTGATCGGCAAAGTTGCTCATATCATGTGTTGTGGAATGCTTTTAAGAAGCTAGCTTCGGTTTTTACCGCTGATGAGCAAAATGCTCTCTTTCACGACACCGCCGTGAAGGTTTATGGAATCTAGGAAGACGATATGACTATTGAAGTCATTGGTGCCGGTTTTGGGCGCACTGGGACCTTATCCCTAAAATTCGCGCTGGAGACGTTAGGTATCGACAAGTGCTACCACATGATGGAAGTCATGTTGAACGAAGGTCATGTTGCTCATTGGCGACAAGCGGCCCAGGGTGAAAAGGTAGATTGGCATGATCTCTACCGGGGTTACCGCGCCACCGTGGATTGGCCCAGTGCAAGTTTCTGGCGGGAACTGAGATTTGTTTATCCCGACGCCAAAGTAATTCTCACCCTCCGCGATTCCGAGCGGTGGTATACCAGTGTCATTAACACCATTTGGAAGCTGTCATCGACCGCACTGGAGCAGGGCGAGAGCCGCGGCGATGATGAGATGATTGAGCGCGCCTTAATGGGCCATGAGGTCATTTGGGACGGCGTTTTTGGCGGTCGTATGGAAGACAAAATCCATGTCATCGACTGCTTTGAACGACATAATCAGGAAGTGATCGACTCCGTTCCCCAGAAGCAGCTTTTGGTGTACCGCCCCGGTGATGGCTGGGAGCCCCTGTGCGAATTTCTGCAAAAGCCCGTACCTGACACAGACTATCCGCGAGTGAACTCAACGGAAGAGTTTTTGAGCATTTGGAAGAAACGCAGCTGATTGTGAGCCAGCGCCTCAGGGGGTTTCTTAAGCCAAGGAACCATTGGGTGTCCCCATTGGCATAAGGCCCAGCACGCTCAAAATGAGCATGCAAATGCTCGCGAGAAAGATAGAGGCGACAAAGCCTGTCAAGATACTTCGTGTCACCGAGTGATAGTTGCCCCTTAGCTCCTGTTTGAACGTTGATAACATGCTGCCCTGAAAAAAATGCGTGATCAGCAGCAAAAAAAGCACTTGGCCGATATTCGAAAGAATAGCCCCGGTCATATTAATTTGAACAACATCGGTCTGGCTCTCAGCCGGATTCAGGCTTGCTGGCCCTAACCACGCCATCACGGTTAAAGAGTGCACACAAAAGGCGATTAAGCCGGCGGCGATCGCCCAAGCAGCAGGCTTCTTCATCCCTAGCGCGTGATAGTTTGCTGC
>JAYYHB010000206.1:0-7629 GCA_036157095.1 Pseudomonadota bacterium | reverse complement strand
CTTTGATATCGACCAGCCAGATGCTGGTGCAATCTAGAAGCGATTAGTGGCACAAAACCGACCGAAGTAAATGGGCAATGAGATGGGCTAAGAAAAATCGAGGTCTAACGGTATTATTATGGTGTTTCTGTCTCCAATCGCTAATTCGTCGGGAAAAAGATTGTTGGAGGCCTCGGCCAAAATCAGCGACCTTTATCTGCCCTGTGCTTCTCGCTCCGGCAGCGTAAAAATACAGAACTTACATGGCCAAAAAACCGCAACCCGGCGCCACACCACTAAAGGCTTTCACGCAACATCAATGGACCGCGCGTAGTCTGCTGTATGGATGCCCGCATGGGGCGGTTATTGCGACGCTGCGAGCATTTGAATACCAGTGGCAATACCGGGCAAGTGGAGCACGGAACCTTCGGTGCCTTAGCCGACATAGCCTAATCCTCAATGTACGTCGGAGTTCACCTCGTCCCAGAAGCCCCCATGGCCATCATTGCAATCAGAGTCTTGCATCACCACAACACGAGGCATTGGACCTTCATCGATCTAGGCGTAGTTGGCGCCCGGCGAATCTTGCGCATCGGGCCTGCTGAGATCACTAAGGTGGACAGCCCTTTCCGTCGCGATGCGGACAAAACCAACTATTAGCGATAATTACGGCCGCGGAAAAACAAGTTTTTGGTCGTACAACCGTAACCCCGAGGCTTCCGCACCAGTTTTTCAAGTGCGTTACAAATCTCGAAGGCATTCATACTCCGTAATCCTGCGATCAGCTTTTTGCCAAACTCAATTTTATCCATTGGGCTACCCCTTTTTTAAGGACCAAATCCCACGCTGCTTTGAGAGCGCAGTTGCCACCATTTAGAGTACTAACCGGCAGAGACTGAGGGTAAAGCTGTTGTTTTGCGCTCGGTGAAATCCGCCAAAATATTGTACAAAGCCGGCACTAAGACCAACGTAATCACAGTAGAGAACAAAATTCCAAATCCCAGGGAAACAGCCATCGGCAATATCATCTGAGCCTGAGTTGAGGACTCAAACATAATCGGAAGCAAACCGAAGAAAGTCGTTAGCGACGTCAACACGATCGCCCTAAATCGTTCGGCTCCTGCTTCAATTGAAGCCATCGAATCGTCAAGGCCGTCGCGAGTTTTGCGATTTACAAAATCCACCATGATTAGGCTGTCGTTCACCACAACACCCGCCAGTGAAATACACCCAATGATCGAAATCATACTTACGGTGGTATCGAGTACGGCATGACCTACTACTGCTCCGATAAGTCCAAATGGAATAACAGACATAATGATTAAGGGTTGCAAGTAAGAACGCAGCGGTATGGCTAAGAGCGCATACAAACTTCCTAGTACTAAAAATGCCACCAGTAGAAGAAGTCCTAAGGTCTCTTCCTCCTCTTTTGAACTGCCGTCTAATTCCAGGCTCACTCCGGGATAACGAGACAGCATCTTCGGCAGATAGTCCGTTCGAATTTTTCGCACCGCTGATCGAGGTTCCAGAATCTGCTGATCGACATTTGCCATGACCCTAATGGTTCGCTGTTTGTCGAGGCGCAGTATTTGGCTTCGACCTTGTCCCAAATTATATTCCGCCACGGAGTCGAAGGGGGCCTCGATCCGGTTAGGCAATTGCACCCACATCCGCTCTAAATCTCCGATGGAGCGCCGCTCCTCTCTGGGGTACCTGACCATTACCCGGATCTCGTCGTTCCCACGCTGGAACCTTTGGGCCTCGGCACCAAAAAATGCCTCCCTAACCTGTCTGGCGAGATCGCTAAGAGTTAGACCAGTAGGCACCGCCGATGCTTTTACCCGGAGCATTAGCTCCTGAGGACCCTCGTTATACGAGCTGGACACTTCATAAACGCCTTCGAGGCTGTGCAGATATCCTGCAAGTTCTTCTGCTGCCTGTTGCAGCATTTGCGGATTTTTCCCAACCATACGAAACGCGATATCGGTTTCTCCACCCATGCGTTGCTTGCTGAAGAATTTGATCTCCTTGACACCGGCAACATCCCCAAACTTGGAACGCCACCGGTTCTCGATTTCTGCCGGACTTATTGAGAGAGTCTCATTAGGCTTCAGTTCAACCATATAGCGAGATCCCTCAGGCCAGACCCAAGTAAAGGCGTTTTCAACAAAATCCGCTTCCGGCCCAAGCTCCTGTCGTACCTCCTGACGTAGCTCATCAAGCGCATCAGCTAACTGATCCGAAATGCGTCCGGCAAGATCTTCGGGACTTCCCTCTGTTACTTCGACGTTGACCGCAAGCATCGGGTTTTCAATATCAGGGAAAAAGCCGTACTTCACGAAACCACCAGAAAAGAAACCGAAAACCAGCACAATCATCGATACAAAGGAAGCTAACGTGGTGTAACGGTACTCGATCGCCTTGGCAAGAAAAGGCTTGTATTTGTTTTCCACGAAGGCCTTTAAAGCGCGATCCACGAATTCAGGGATACGCCCTTTGCTCGACATTGGTGGTGGCAGCCATGCCAAGTGCGATGGCAGGATCAATTTGCTCTCGACAAGCGAAAAAAGTAAGCAAAAAATTACTACATAAGCTAACGCGTGAATCGTCGCCGACGGTGCGCCCGTAACCAACAACAGCGGCAAGAACGCAGCGACTGTGGTCAAGACACCAAACGTTGCCGGCAAAGCAACCTTCTGTGTACCGACTACAATACTTTTCAGGCTGTAGCCATTTTTCTCTGTTTCCGCATGTGCACTCTCCGCGACGATAATTGCGTCATCAACGACGATACCGAGCACCAGGATGAACGCAAAGAGACTCATAATATTTATCGTCACGCCAACCAGTGGCAGCAGCATAAACGCGCCCAAAAATGCCACGGGCAGCCCAACGACCACCCAAACCGCGAGCCTGAGTCGAAGAAAAACTGCTAGTACAACGAAAACAAGGGTAAACCCAATTGCCATATTCTTTAGCAGCATAGTCAACTGCTCAGACAAAAAGCGTGTCGAATCACCCCAAACGTTTAGGTAAACGCTGTTCGGCAACGAGTCCTGTCTGGTATCGATGTAGCGCTTAACAGCCTCACTGATTTGAAGTTCGCTTTCGTTAGCAGTGGACTTTACTTCTATCATCATCGCTGGGGCGCCATTGAAATAGGCGGAACCCGGCCACTCAACAAAGCCATCGTTGATCGAGGCAACATCCTTCAAGCGCAGTTTTGAACCGTCCGGATTCGTTAGCAAGACGATGTTGGCAAATTCCTCGCAAGTATAGGCCTGCCCGTTCGCACGAAGGCGAATATTGCCGCCTTCGGTTCGAATCGAGCCTCCCGGCAGATCAATAGACCAACGGCTTATTTCATTGGCTACCTGACTCAGGCTAAGTCCAAACTCTCGCAGTCGTTGCTCAGAAATTTCCACTGCAATCTCAAAGTCTTTCCGACCTTGGATTTCGGCAAAGGTTACCTCGGGAAGAGCCACGATTTCTTCGCGAATTTGGGTGACCAAATTCGCCATGGAGAATTCATCGAGGTCGCCACTTACCGCGACCATCAATGCCTGCACTTTTTGCTCACGCTGAGTGATGTATGGTCGCTCTGCGTCCACGGGAAAGGTAACGATTCGATCAACAGCGAGCTTTACCTGATCAGTGACTTCACTCAGCTCATACGTTTGGCCTACAGACACATAAACGCGGCCATAACCCTCTTGCGCGACTGCCCTTAGCTCTTCTATACCCTCAATAGCGGTTAGGGCTTCTTCGATTTTTATGAGTATGCCCTTTTCGACTTCCTCAGGCCCCGCACCAGGGTACGGCACACCCACCTCGATCATTCCTAGGTCAAAAGTTGGGAAAGTTTCTTTTTTTAGTATTGAAATAGCGTAGAAGCCGAGCACACAGACGAATACCAGTAGCAAGTTGGCGGCGACATGATTGCGTGCAAACCAAGCAATGAGGCCGTGATTGTAGTATTCATCACTCTGGCTCACTGGGGCGCTCGGGGTATCCATAACAGATCTAGCTGCTAACTCGGACTTTCATTCCGGGCAGAGGTTGCTCTACCGTCGTAGCACAATAGCGATCCCCTTCGACCAACCCCTTAGATATATAAAAGTAGTTTTCGTCGGCGCGAACCACATCGACCCGAACAGGTCTAATAGTGGAATCATCGTCGACCAACCAAACGGTTTCACCTCTATAGACGGATTGCCTTGGAATGACGAAAAGATCACCTCCTGTCCGCCCAGAGATTTCCGCTGATACGAACGTGCCCATCATTAACGGTGCTTGAGTAAATTCAGCGCCGGCTAGCAGACCGTAGGGGTCGGGTACCTGGGCCACCAGATAAAGGACTCTAGTATCCTCATCGAACACACCCTCAGAGCGCGCGATGGATGCCCGCCAAGAGATAGTCTCGCCCCCCAGTTGTGTTTGTAAAACTGCGTCGAGCGGCATTCCAGCGCGGAGTTTTGACAGATCTAAATACTGCAGATCACTTTGCGTGACCGGCAACCTAACCTCGGCAATATCGATGGCAAACGTTGTGGCTAACTGCGAACCTACGTTTACATATTGACCAACATCAGCAATTTTTTGACGAACCAAGCCGTCGTAGGGTGCACGAATCACTGTTCGATCGAGGTCGCCCTCAGCCTTTTCCAAATCTGCTTGAGCTGACTGCAACTCCGCTATAGCCGCAGACAATTGCGGTTTTCTTAATGCTAACGCCGACGGCGGGGCAGTATTAGAGTTGAGGCTCCGCAGCCGAGCATAGTCTTTCTCGGCATAACTTGCCGTGGCAGTTTCCATAGCCAGTTGGGTTTCTGCTCGGGCGACGGCGGCACGCGCGCGCTTGACAACGCTTTCATAATTGCGCGGGTCAATACGAACTAAAACGTCGTCTTTTCTAAAAAAACCACCGCTGACGAATGCCGTTGACACTTCCACGATTAGGCCTGATGCCTCTGCAACAAGCGTAGTCTGCGTCCTCGGTGCTACAGATCCCTGAGATCGTACGCTAAAAGTAACGGGATTACGCTTTGCTTGAATTACGTCTACAAGCAGTGCGGGCGGCTCAACCGGCGCTGTTGCGACTTCAGGGCGCGCATTAATCAGCGCCCAAGCCGCCACGGAGGCAAATGCAATAATCAAAACTGGCAGTATTATTTTTTTTTTCATTAGTCGCTCTGACGGGTGCTAAGTTGATATCGCCATGCATGGCTCTTACTACCCGAGCTTAATTAACTATGAACGCCCCTTCTTGGATCCCGACAGCCTGGCCGGCTCGAAAGTTTACGCGCGCGCGTACTTCTTACGCTACTTTAGGTAACACTTGCTGCACAAGGGGCTGACAACATATCTAGTCCTACTAACTTAGGTGCCAGGTTGCAGTAAATGCAACCGGCAACAGCCGCTACGCCCAGTTCATCGAATAGGCTGTAGATTCCCTATTCTCATTTTCATCGACAGGTTTCTGAGAGACAAAATAATCGCGCAGTTTACTTCTGGGTGAAAGCACGCCTTGAAATCGGGTCAGATAGACTCTAAGTCTAGGCACCAACGCCTCCCGGCGCCCCATGGATTCTATTGGGCTTAGCACCACACGAGTGAAGCCATCTTCGTAAGGCGGCTTGAGCGCGATGACTACATTGCCGTTGTTAGACGGGGTAGTTACCTTTTCGCAATCGCTGGCAGGGTTATGTAGCGGCACAAGCGTTCAAGCTTCTCTCGCTGATTAGACTTACAAGCGATAACAGCATGCAGAGAAAAGCCAGCTAGTTCGGTAACCAGATCGTTGCCTCTTCTCTTTTCAGTCGCATCAAAGGAGTAGAGAGCACCTATTCGATGCCGAAAAATTACGTTGACGGCCTCGGCAAAAATTAGCGAACCTTGCTCGACCTATATGTCTTGTTCTAGAAGCGAAAAAATAAAGACGCTACATGGCCAAAAAACCCACGACCCGGCGCCTTTCCACTAACGCCAAAAAAAAGTCATCAGGTCAGGGCTGGCTTGCGACTCTGAGACGCTGGATACTCCAGCTTCTTCTGAAAACAGTGCTTTGGTGTGGGCTGCTGGCCGTATTGATCGGCAGTGGCTACCTCTACTATCTCGATCGCAGTATCAGCGAGACCTTCGAGGGCCGACGGTGGTCTGTACCCGCTCAGATTTATGCGCAGCCCGTGGAGTTGTATGCCGGCAAACGCCTCACCAATGCCGAGCTCCAGGCTGAGCTGCAGCGCCTGGGATATCGTCAGACCTCTGACTTGTCGCAACCCGGAAGCTACCTGCCCATTGCTGGTGGAGTGTCTATTCACCTGCGCGCCTTTAGCTTCATGGATACGCCTAGGCCGTCCATGCGCATCACCGTCATGTTCGTCGGCAGCCGCCTGCAGCGTCTCAGCTACGACAATCGGCCCTTGGACTTGGTGCGCCTGGAGCCGGCAGTAATTGGGAGTTTCTTTCCCTCTCATGGCGAGGACAGAGTCATCCTGGCGCCAGATGAGGTGCCCGCACTGCTGGCCAATGGGTTAAAAGCCGTCGAAGACCGATCATTCGACGATCACCAAGGTTTCAGTTTTGCCGGTATTCTGCGTGCGGCGCTGGTAAATTTACGCAGCGGCGAAGCAACGCAAGGAGGCAGCACACTTACCCAGCAGCTGGTCAAAAGCTATTTTTTGACTAACGAGCGTACGATTGAGCGCAAGCTTCGCGAGCTAGCAATGTCAGTCATTTTGGAACTGCGTTTTTCCAAGGAGGACATTCTTACCGCCTACATCAACGAGATTTTTCTTGGTCAGAACGGTGCAAGAGCGATTCACGGTTTTGGGCTAGGCTCACAGTACTATTTCAACAAGCCCTTAAACGAACTGCCCGCCCACCAAATTGCCAGTCTCATCAGCATCATTCGAGGACCGTCCTACTACAACCCATTTCGCCATCCCGAACGCACACTCCGCCGACGCAACCGAATACTCGATACTTTCTTGGCGGACGGCCTAATCTCCAACGCAGGGCATCAAGACGCCATCGGCCAACCTCTTGGGGTGGTCGACAGTCCAAACAGTGGCGGTGCCTACTACCCAGCTTTCATGGATCTTGTGCGAGTAGAGCTGAGCGAGCGTTACTCGGCTGATGATTTGCGCACACAGGGTCTACGTATCTTTACGACGCTGCAGCCGTCAATACAGGCCAACGCGCAGAAGGCCGTAAGCGCAACCTTGCGAAGCATCGAAAACGAGCGCAAACAAGAACCGAACAGCCTACAGGCATCCGTGGTAATCACAGACACCCAAACCGGCGAAGTGCTGGCCCTGGTCGGCGGTCGGCAGGGTCGGGTAGATGGCTTTAACCGCGCGATCAATGCTCGACGACCGGTGGGCTCCGTGATCAAGCCGCTGATTGTTCTCAGCGCGCTGGAGAACGGGTTTGAGTGGTCGAGTAGGGTTAACGATGCTTCCATAACACTCACGCCACCCAACGGTGAACCATGGAGCCCGCGCAACTACGACGGCAAGACCCGCGGGGAACTCCCCATTATCAAGGCGCTGGCTCTATCGCTGAACTTAGCCATGGTTGATCTAGGCAACCGTGTTGGGATTGACACCGTGCAGGGCCGCTTCCAAGACCTTGTGGGCTACGCACCCA
>JAYYHB010000205.1:0-3080 GCA_036157095.1 Pseudomonadota bacterium | reverse complement strand
TTGGGGCCTGTGGGCTGCAACATTCCTTTTTATGTTGACGCCAGCGCCGCGAGCATCGCGGATTTTGTCTGCGGTGCAAATGAGGATGGTGTGCATTTTCGCGGTGTGAACTGGGAAAGAGATGTACCGCTCATGCCCGAGCAAATTGTGGATGTCCGCAACGTTGTCGAGGGCGATTTCGCTCCAGATGGCGAAGGTAAAATCCAATTTTTACGCGGCATTGAAGTCGGGCACATTTTTCAGCTGGACCGCTCTTACAGTGAACCAATGCAGGCATCAGTGCTCGACCACGAGGGCAACAATCAGGTGCCCATCATGGGCTGCTACGGCATGGGGGTAACGCGACTTGTAGCGGCGGTGATTGAGCAAAACCACGACGAAAATGGCATTACCTGGCCAGAACCCCTTGCACCTTTCCAGCTTCATATCATTGCGCTGAACGCGCAAAAATCAGAAGCGGTGAGAGAAGCTGCTCACGGCCTATATCAGCAGGCTAAAGCTAAGGGTCTGGAGGTACTGCTCGACGACCGGGCAGAGCGACCTGGCGTCAAGTTCGCCGAAGCCGACCTAATTGGCATTCCGCATCGAATCGTTGTTGGAGATCGCGGGCTGAAAAGTGGCGTGGTGGAATATCGCAAACGTCGTGACGAACAAGCGGCGGACGTTCCCCTAGAGCAAGTGTTGGACGCCATGGATTAACTTAGTTGGCCGTTGATCTAGCACCGCATCATCAGACTCGGCTTAAGAGCTTACACACTACATCTGAGGCGCTGTTTGCGCAGGTCCGGCTTTCGCTGACTGCAGTGTCTGCGCTGTTTGCGGGCCCAATAGCACGCGATGTAGAGCTCCGTTCGGCGCTATTAAGACCGACATTGGCAGCACTGTCGCTTCGTCATATCCAAGAATACTCTGGGGATCATCGAGCAGAGTTGGGAAAGTGATGCCTAAGGCATCTATGGATGCCTGAAGCTCACCACCTTCAAGGTAATCATAATTTACACCCAGGACCTTAAAACCGCCCGTCGAATCATTTAGGTGGTTCAGTTCCGGCACCTCCTCACGACCGGGCCCGCACCAGTCTGCCCAATAATTTATCAATACCCATTGGCCCTGCCACTGGCTCGGGCTTGTGATGTTGCCATCAAAGAGGCGCAGAGGATGCTTCGATGCACTTTCGGTGCAGGCCGCCAAGGTCAATACGGCGCACAGCACTACGAACAATAGGCTTGCACGCCCTTTCTGCTGACCAGAAGAGTGTCCTGGAGTTTTCCGCATGATCATTAAATTCGGCACATACTTGGTATCACGAAATGTTCAGTCTTATGACGTCTTCTTGATGTGAATGCGGGGACGTCGCACCTATACTGCTTCCCAATGTCCTCTTTTACACTTCTGAGATGACAAGACCATGGCAACCTATACGATTTATCACAATCCCGGCTGTTCGAAATCTCGACAAACTTTAGCGATGCTAAACGAGCGCGGCATTGAACCAGAAATTGTCGAATACCTTAAGTCACCTTTATCAGTCGGTGAGCTACAGTCGCTGCAGCAAAAGCTGGGCGCCCCAGCCTCGGCGATGATTCGCAGCAAAGAACAAGCTTTTAAAGATCTGGGTCTGAATAATGGACAGCCCAGCGACGCATCATTGCTTGAGGCGATTGCAACGCATCCTGTCTTGCTAGAGCGTCCCATAGTCGTTCGCGCAGACAACGCGGTGATCGGCCGACCGCCCGAAAACATCTTGGAGCTGCTATGAGTCTTCCCTATGTTTTGATTCTCTTTTACTCGCGTACCGAGGGCACACTAAACCTGGCCTTACATATGGCCAGAGGGGTTGATCAGGTAGACGGGATAGAGCCACGGTTACGCACGGTGCCTCCCGTTAGCGCAGTCAGCGAGCGAACGGCCCCCAGCGTTCCCGACGACGGGGCGGTGCTTTGTACCAAAGATGATTTGATTGGATGCAGTGGACTAGCGCTGGGCAGTGCTACTCGCTTTGGCAATATGGCAGCACCGCTCAAGTACTTTCTCGACACCACCGCTGATCTTTGGGCTGGCCACCACCTAGTAGGTAAACCCGCCAGCGTATTTTGCTCGACCGGTTCGCTACATGGCGGGCAGGAATCCACCCTGCTCACTATGATGATTCCGCTCCTGCATCACGGCATGCTCATTCAGGGGTTGCCTTATAGCCTGCCAGATCTCAACGAGACCCAAAGCGGCGGAACACCTTACGGGGTTACCCATGTGCAAGGCAATGCAGACGGCGCCGCGCTTACCGAACACGAAGCGGCCCTGGCTCTGAGTGCAGGCAAACAATTGGCCGAGTTGTCGCTGCGTCTGCAGCGAGCCAAGTAGACGATTCAGTGTTTCTACATCCACCAATCATAGGATAGCGGTATGCAGGGCTGGCTTTTTCTCACGTTAGTTTTAATCGGATCACTTGTTGGCGTGAACGGCATGCGCCAGATTTTCGTTGAACCCTTGCCGGATCCCAGTGCCAACGTGATTTGGCTAGTACTGCAAATTCTACCCCTGATACTTTGCCTGCCGGCCGCTTTGAAAGGCCAGCTTAAGGGTATGTTCTTTTTATGCCTGGTCAGCACGCTGTATTTTATTCACGGCGTGCTCATCGTCTTTGATCCAGAGCTTTTCTATTGGGCAGTCGCCGAGCTCTTTCTTTCACTCAGCCTGTGCGGTGTTACGGCAGTGTTCGTTCGTAAACTACGTGAGTTCAATGCCACCTATGAAGTTGACGAACCTCGGCCCGAAGACCCAGACTCCTAACCGCTAGTGGATGGTCGGGGGTTGCTTGACGACCACTACCGCTTCGGCCTCCTCCACGTCCTGCACAAGTAGGCGGCGGGTCGTAATACCGCCGTCAGAGATTTCTGGCAGTCTCCGCAAAAAGGACTCCACATGAGGAGAAGACAGATGATCCATCAGTGCATCCATGGATTCCCACTCTTGAAATACCACCAGGGTATCCGGATCTGACAGTCCTCGGTAAAACTCATAATTAATGCAGCCAGCTTTACCGCGTGTTGCCGCGATTAGATCATGGGCCATGGCGAGCG
>JAYYHB010000204.1:0-4308 GCA_036157095.1 Pseudomonadota bacterium | reverse complement strand
GCCTTGGGTCAAGACACAATGCGCAATAAATTACGCGTGACAGGTTCAAAAAGGGCATAGAGCAGAGTGTCTATGCCCGAGTCTTATCCTAAATATTGCTGTCGAGGAATGCCTGCAGCTGGGACTTGCTCAATGCGCCAACCTTGGTAGCTTCCACTTCGCCGTTTTTGAACAGCATTAGGGTGGGGATGCCGCGAATCCCGTATTTGGGTGGCGTTCCCTGATTTGCATCGATATCCAGTTTACAGATCTGTGGGCGATCAGAGTATTCGTCCGCAATCTCGTCAAGGATAGGAGCGATCATTTTGCAGGGGCCACACCATTCCGCCCAATAATCGACTAATACCGGCTTATCGGCGCTAAGCACGTCGGCTTCGAAGCCGTCATCGCTTGTGTATACGATGTTCTCGCTCATGAAAGTACTCCAGAATTGATCTTACTTCTCAAAAAATTGTAGCACCGTTATTTGCTGGCTGTCCTGCAATTGTGGACTACAGATGGTTGGACCTAAGCCGAAGTGCGCTATGCCTGATTCGTCAACCAATGTTTGGCAAAGTAGGTAAGAACGCCATCAGCGCCAGCGCGTTTGAAGCCCAAAAGGGATTCGTCAATTACGCTCGTGTCCAGCCAACCCTGATTTATCGCTGCCATATGCATGGCGTACTCACCACTTACTTGATAGGCAAAGGTTGGAACCTGGAACTCATCTTTCACGCGGCGCACCACGTCCAGATAGGGTTGTCCTGGCTTAACCATAACCATGTCCGCGCCCTCTTCGATATCTAGGGCCACCTCATGTAACGCTTCATCGCTGTTTGCTGAGTCCATTTGATAGGTCTTTTTATTCCCCTTTGCCAATGTCGCCGAAGCGCCAACGGCGTCGCGAAATGGACCATAGAAGGAGGAGGCATATTTAGCCGAATAAGCCATTATCCGCGCATTGGTATATCCGACCTTGTCGAGTTCATCGCGAATCGCGCCAATCCGGCCATCCATCATGTCCGAAGGGGCGATAACGTCGGCTCCTGCCTCGGCGCAAACAGCCGCCTGTTTTTGCAGCGCTGCCACGGTAATGTCATTACTCACGTAGCCGGATTTGTCCAAAATGCCGTCTTGACCGTGACTGGTGTAGGGATCGAGTGCCGCGTCGGTGATAACGCCTAGTTCGGGCACCTGAGCCTTGATTGCCCTGACAGCGGTAGGAACGAGGCCCTTTTCATTATAGGCCTCGGCACCATCGAGGGTGCGTAGACTGCTGTCAACATTGGGGAATAACGCAATAGCCGGTAATCCCAAATCAAAAAGCATGCTGGCTTCCTGTACGACAAGGTCGACGGTCATCCGAGAGATGCCTGGCATTGAGGCGATCTCGGTTGAGCAGTTATCACCGTCTATGATGAACATGGGATAGATTAAATCATCGGCCGTCATTTTGTGCTCACGCACTAAGCGCCGAACAAAGTCCTGTTCGCGGTTTCGACGCAGTCTTGTCTTAGGAAAGCGGCGCATGGTGGCTCCTTTTGGCGGGCGCGAAAGTATAGCCGATGCTTGGTCAGTTTTCGTTGTCGGATTCTAGTCTGGCTACAGCTTCTAACCAATTTTCCTCAATTTGCTCTAGGACCTGGCGTTTCGTACCGGCCTGAGTAAGCAGCTCGGTCAATTCGTCTGGTGCCAGTTCACTGTAGATTTTCTCATCTGCCAGGTTTGACTCTATGCGCTGAAGTTCTGCGGCCGCTTCCTCCAATTCGGCTTCCAGATTGCGGACTTCTTTTGTCAGGTGAGACAACGATTCCCTCGTCGCGGCACGCTCTCGACGCTGTTCCTTTTTTGATCTAGCGTCGGTGGCTAGCGCTTTGCGTGTGCGCGGGCCAGAAGTGGTACTCGACGACCGACTGGCTGTGTACTGATTAAGATCTCCACTGTAGCTGTGCAGCCCGCCCTCCTCTACAACCCACAGCTCGTCGACAATTTTTTCTAACAAATCTCTATCGTGGGCTACAATGAGCACGGCGCCGGCGTAGGCTTGCAGGGCAAGAGCCAGAGCATCGCGCATGTCCAAGTCGAGGTGGTTGGTGGGCTCGTCGAGCACCAGTAAGGCAGGCTTTTCGGCGGCGAGCTGCGCCAGCACAAATCGCGCTTTTTCGCCGCCGGATAAACTGCGAATAGGCCGCGAGATCATATTGGCGTCGAAGCCCCACCCCCCCAGAAAATCGCGACACTGTTGTTCAGAAAAGTCTTTACGCAGCGCGCTCATCGCGGCGAAGGCAGTAGCACTGGAGTCCAGGGCTTCGAGTTGATGCTGGGCGAAATATCCGATTGGGGCATGGGTACCCCTATGAAAGTCTCCAGCTTGAGGTCGCAGCTCCCCGACAATGGCCTTGAGCAGCGTGGATTTTCCCGCGCCGTTAGCGCCCAGCACACCGATGCGTGCACCGGGTAATATGGTCTGACCGATGTTGCGTAAAATGGTGCTATCGCCATATCCAAGACTCAGATTGCGAAAGCTAAGCAGCGGGTTTGAGACTTTCTCAGGATCTGAAAAACCGACGCGATAGTCAGAATCAACATGAAGTATTGCCTGTGAGCGCATCTTCTCCAGTGCTTTGATGCGGCTTTGTACCTGTTTTGCCTTGCTCGCCTTGGCGCGAAAGCGATCGACAAATTGCTGGATGTGGGCGACCTGGGCTTGCTGTTTGGCGACCATGGCCTGCTGGCGCTCGAGTTCTTCGCCGCGCAATCGCTCAAAAGCCGTGTAGTTGCCGCGATAAACGTGGGCGTCCTCGCCAGACAGATGCAGAACATGATCGACGGTTTTATCCAGGAAAGCACGATCGTGGGCGATGATCAAAAGTGCGCCCTGAAACTGGAGCAACCAACTCTCCAGCCACAGTATGGCTTCCAAATCGAGGTGATTGGTCGGCTCGTCTAGGAGCAATATATCTGCCGGAGACATCAATGCCTGCGCCAGATTTAATCGAATTCGCCAGCCGCCTGAAAAACTCCGATAAGGTTGTTCGATCTGCGCTGCCGAAAAACCCAAGCCATACAGTATCTCGCCTGCCCTAGCTTCCGCCTGATAGCCACCCAAGTCGTCGAGCGTGCTGTATAGAGTCGCCAAGGTCTCAGGATCCTGCTCACCTGCGATCTTCGTCTGCACCTCGCGGAGAGCTTGGTAACCGTCAATGACGTATTCGAGGGCAGGCCTGTCTGTTGGCTCCACTTCCTGAGCCATATAGCCCATAAGCCAAGTCTGCGGATAGGAGATTTCGCCCTTGCTCGCTTCTAAGCGTCCCAGTAGTAGGTTGAAAAGGGTAGATTTGCCAACGCCATTGCGCCCGACGATGGCAACCTTTTGGCCCGGATAAACCACCAAGTTGACATCACTCAATAGCCTGTGCTCGCCGCGCTCAAAGGTCAGGTTTTGAACTTGCAGCATGGGTTAAAACGTCACGGTTTCGAAAGAAAGGTAAATCACCTCGACAGAGCGAAATGCCTGCTGCTTAGCCACGCTCTATGGCGGCATCTCCAGTGCGTTTCTTCGGGTGATTGTCTGAGCGCGATGCTGCCAGGGGCATGCCAGGCAGGCGTTCGGCTTTGGTCGTACACGATTTTTCATCGAGCCAGTCGATAAGCGTGTGCCATGCCTTAAATTCTTTGCGAGCGGCCCGATTGCCCTTCAACTCGACAATACCCTGTCCCCTCTCACCCGCTTCGGCGTAGATGGGGGATTCGCGAAATTGTGAGACCGCCGGTACGTCAAGACAGCTCAAAAAATGCTGCAGCTTTTGCTGACCTGCTTGGCTGCCATTGATGCGATTTCCAACTACTGCGATGGGTTTCGGTGTAGCCCGCCAGACCCGCTGGGTCATCAGTTGAGTGATAAAATTCTCTCCGGCTTGAATGTCCCAAGCCGAAGAAAGCATGGGTACGACGATGACATCACATATCTTGAGCAAGGCTTCAAATTCGGTGCGAAGCGTTGGTTGAGTAGAAATGCCCGGCCCAGAGTCAAAAATACAGGCGTTGTAACCAACCATGGTACTTGGCTCGATTTTTGCCGGCTCTGGACGGTGATAGAGATCAATACTCGGTAGGTCTAGACCGCGTGCGCCATTCCATTGCTGTGCGCTGGCCTGTCGATCGCAGTCAAAAAGCGCAACACTTTTGCCGCCATTGGCATAGGCTGCGGCAAGGTTTGTGGCTACCGTCGTTTTGCCGCAGCCGCCCTTACTGTTTACCACCAAAATGTTGACGACTGACTGTGTCATAGCACTTCCCAAACCACTGCCAAGCTAAAGATCTCAGCAT
>JAYYHB010000203.1:0-2574 GCA_036157095.1 Pseudomonadota bacterium | reverse complement strand
CAGCCTCGAGTCATCGTCACCGTTGATAACGGCGTCGCCAGCGTTGACGGCGTCGCCTTAGCCAATGAGTTAGATATCGATGTCATCGTCACAGACCATCATTTGCCCGGCGAGGTGCTGCCTGATGCATACGCATTGGTGAATCCCAATGTGGGCAATAGCAACTTCGCTAGCAAGGCGATGGCAGGTGTTGGCGTTGCCTATTACTTGCTGAGTTGGGTGCGCCAAGTTCTACGTCAGCGAGATTACTTCGCCTCTCGCGGTATTGATGAACCGAATATGGCACAGTATCTTGACCTAGTGGCCTTAGGCACCGTGGCTGACGTGGTGCCGCTGGATCAGAACAATCGTATTTTGGTGCATCAGGGGCTTCTGCGTATTCAACGTGGCATGACCCGTCCAGGCATCGCCGCTCTAGCTCGGGTTGGCAAGCGCGATCTCACCACGCTGTCGGCCTCAGATATGGGTTTCGCACTCGGACCACGGCTTAATGCAGCCGGTCGCCTGCAAGACATGAGCGTCGGAATACGCTGCCTGGTGACGGATGATCCGACGGAAGCTGCACAGCTCGCCGCAGAGCTAGACAGTTTGAATCAGACCCGTCGCGATATCGAGCAAGGCATGGTGGCAGATGCCGAAATGATTCTGACCCAAATCACGCCAGATCCGAGCGAGATGGGCATTGCCGTGTATCACGAGAGCTTTCATCAGGGAGTCGTTGGCATCGTGGCGGGACGGCTGCGCGAAAAATTTCATCGCCCTGCGATTGTCTTCGCTGATGCATCTGAGGGCTCCGACGAACTGAAGGGGTCGGCGCGAAGTATTGATGGGCTGAACATACGTGACTTGCTGGACAGCATTGCAACCAAGCGGCCGGGTTTGCTTTTGAAGTTTGGTGGCCATGCGATGGCAGCAGGGCTGAGCATCAAGCGGGTGCATCTGCCGCGTTTCCAGAAAGCCTTCGATATGGCGGTCAGGGCGATGGTTACCCCGGACATGATGGACGCCGTTCTGCTCACTGATGGTGCCCTTGAAAAAGAAGACCTGAACCTAGATACCGTGGCCAAGCTTACAAACGCCGGCCCATGGGGCAATGGCTTTGAAGAACCTTTGTTTGCGGGTGAGTTTACCCTGGTCAATCAACGCGTGGTTGGCCAGGATCATTTGAAGCTCGTGCTTGGCGCCGAAGACCAGCTTGTCGACGCCATCGCCTTTCGCCAGCCCCCCCTGGAAGAGAAGCCCGAGCGGGTTAACGTTGTCTACAAACCTGCGCTCAACGACTACGGTGGTCAGCAGACATTGCAGCTGATAGTGGAGTACATAGAGACGATGTCTTAAACTCCGCGCCGCGAAATTGTTCCTGCAAACCAGAAAAAGTCCCCTCCATGGCTGAAATCACCGGCATCCGCGAGTATCTAAAAGACCTGCAAGAACGCGACTCCGCGCTTAGGGGGTATCTTTGACTTCGATGACAAGCGCGAGCGCCTGCAAGAGGTTGAGCTAGAGCTTGCCGATGGTGATGTTTGGAATGACCCCGAGCGTGCCCAACAATTAGGGAAGGAGCGCTCCTCCCTTGAGCAGGTCGTCAGCCTGCTCAGTACGCTGGGGGACAGTCTCAACGATCTTGGTGAGCTTGCGGAAATGGCCAGCGAAGAGGGTGATCAGAGCGCCTTAGACGAGGTGGCAGGTGAACTACGCGGTCTTGAAGGTCAACTGGCAACGCTAGAGTTCCGACGCATGTTCCAGGGCGAACTAGATGACGCCAATTGCTACCTTGAAATACAGGCTGGCTCCGGCGGTACAGAGGCCCAAGACTGGGCTGAGATGCTGCTGCGCATGTATTTGCGCTGGGCTGAGCAGCGCGGATTTGGCGTCGCGGTGACCGAGGTCTCTGAAGGGGAAGTGGCCGGCATTAAGAGCGCTACGGTCATGATTAGCGGCGAATACGCTTACGGCTGGCTGCGTACGGAAACCGGCGTGCATCGATTGGTGCGCAAGTCACCCTTCGATTCCGGCAACCGCCGCCATACCTCCTTTGCATCGGTTTTTGTCTCCGCCGAGATTGACGACGATATCGAAATTGAAATTAATCCTGCGGACGTGCGTGTAGACACCTATCGCGCCAGCGGCGCTGGCGGGCAGCACGTTAATCGCACAGATTCGGCCGTGCGGCTTACGCACCTGCCGACCAATACCGTGGTGCAGTGTCAAAGTGAGCGATCCCAGCATCAGAACAAAGACAATGCCTACAAACAGCTGCGAGCCAAACTGTATGAGCTAGAGCTGCAAGAGCGTCGGTCCGATCAGCAGGCCATAGAGGATGCCAAGGCAGATATTGGTTGGGGCAGCCAGATACGTAGCTACGTGCTGGATCAGTCACGGGTCAAAGATCTGCGCACTGATATTGAACGCACAGACCCAAACAAGGTTTTAGATGGTGACCTAGACTCCTTTATAGAAGCCTGCTTGAAAGCAGGGCATTAGCCTGCAGAACTAAAGCCGCGGAAGAGCGAAAGGGAAAACATGAGCGAAGAAAGAGATGTCTTACTGAACCGGCGAGCCAAAAAGCAGGCT
>JAYYHB010000202.1:0-3625 GCA_036157095.1 Pseudomonadota bacterium | reverse complement strand
GTTGGTAGTCTAAAACCGCTGATTCCGCTCTTCTGGAAAGCAATTGCGCTCTGACTGGACTGCCAGAGCGACACTGGGTCCGTTGCTTGTTTCCCTATTCGGGTAAGCCGAGCACCCGCTTGGCGATGATATTCGCCTGTATTTCGTTGCTACCCCCATAGATGGTGGTAGCCTTGGTGTGCAGCCACTCCTCGACACTGGTGAGCTCATGCTCTGCAAAGCCTTCGCCCTTTACCCCCAGCCCTCGAAAGCCCATTAGTTCACGCTTCAGCTCCGCGCCATCTTGCTGCAGGGCTGCGCCGTACAGTTTGAAAATCGAAGTAGCGGCACCAGGGGTACCGGATTTGTTTTCGGCGTTGGCCCGCTGGGCGGTCAGTCGAAACGATGCACGATTCATGTTGAGTTTGGTAACTTTTTCACGAATGGCGGGATCGCTTATCCGTCCGGCCTTGTCGCCAACGTATTTCTTGGCAATGTCGGGCAGACTTGTTCCTGCCTCAGACGGGCGCGCACCGCCGCTCAAGCCGCCAATGCCCGAGCGTTCAAACTGCAGCAGACGTTTGCCAACAGTCCAACCCTTATTGAGATCGCCAACCAAGTCTTCCTTGGCAGCGACGGCATCGTCGAGGAATGTCTCGCAGAATGGGGATGACCCGGAAATCAATCGAATGGGTTTCACCGTCACGCCCTCTTGATCCATGGGCAATAGCACGAAGCTGATGCCTTCGTGTTTTGGCGCATCGAAATCCGTGCGCACTAGCGCGAACATCCAGTCGGCTGTGAAGGCTCCTGAGGTCCAGATTTTTTGTCCATTGAGCAAATAGTGGTCGCCCTTATCTTCCGCACGAGTGTTTAGCGCTGCCAAATCCGATCCTGCGTTGGGCTCCGAGTAGCCCTGACACCACTGTAGTTCGCCGCGGATAATCTTTGGTAGGTGGCGTTCTTTTTGGTCCTGGGTACCATATTCCAGCAGCGTCGGTCCGATCATTGTCATACCCATGCCCGTAAGAGGCGTTCTGGCATTTACCTTGCCCATTTCTTCGTACAGAACTTTGGCGAGTTCCGCAGAGAGTCCGCCGCCACCAAACTCTGTAGGCCAAGTCGGCGCGGTAAAACCTTTCTCGGCGCAGCGCTCCAGCCATGTTGCAACGTCTCTTTCGAGCTCAATCTTAGTGCTGCCATTTGCCAACTGGCCAGGTCCTTTAGCGCCGTCAGGGCAGTTGCTGGCTATCCAGGCGCTCACGTCATTTCTAAACTCGGCTACTTCGCTCATCGGACTCCCTAAAAATTGCAGAATAAAAGGTGCAGCGATCATTGCATCACCTAACTTACCCGCCGAAGGTTACTCGGTATAGACTGTGCAACTCAACATGCTGCTTTTTGAGATAGCTGGGGAGGTTAATGTGGCGACGCTGCCGGTTTATGAGCTTGCCAATCTAGATGGTGTTCGCGTTTCTAGTCCGAAAGACGAAGTTGCGCTGGTTTGTTTCATTAAAGAAGATTGTCCTACCTGTAAGGAAGCGATGCCGGTACTGGATGCTTTTTTTGCGCATTACGGGGAGCATATGCCTGTTCAGGTGATCGGTCAGACCCTGGAAGGCAACCGCGCTCTTGCATCTGCTTTTTCTCCCAGTTTCTCGATTCTTGACGACAGTGCGCTACAGGTTTCCTTTGCGGCGGACATTCAGACCGTTCCAACATTGCTGCGCCTAGATGCCAACGGCAAGGAGTTATCGCGCTTGGTCGGCTTCGTAAGAGACGAGTGGCAGAGCATGGCATCTGAGCTCGATGCCTTAACGGGACAACAGTCTGTATCCGTAAATTGGTCGGACTTGCCAGTCTGGCGTCCCGGATGCGGCTCGTTGTCGGTAGACCCTTCAAATGAACCGCGTCTGCGGGCGATGGCAGAGGGTAGTCCGATTCGTGCTCGACGGATTGACGTCGGCAGTCAGGACGATGAGTTCGAATTTATGTTCGATCAAGGATTTTCAGATGGTTTGCCTCTTGTGCCACCAACGCCAGAACGAGTGCTGGCGATGTTGGCTGGTACCTCAAGAGACGCCCAAGAGGTTTTGGGCGAAATGGCACCGAATATGGGCACCGTGACCGTGGAAAAGGTTGCGATCAATTCGGTTATGGCAGGTTGCAAGCCGGAGTATCTACCAGTGGTGCTGGCTGCTACGGAAGCGATACTTACTGACGACTACAACATACACGGGGTGATGGCGACGACCATGGGCGCAAGTCCCGTGCTAGTCGTCAATGGCCCCATTCGACACCGCATCGGAATGAACATGGGTCTGGGTTCGCTCGGGCAAGGGAATCGAGCAAACCTAACCATCGGCAGAGCGCTGCGATTGGTCGTGCGCAATGTTGGCGGCGCAAAGCCAGGAAAAACGGAACGTTCGACACTGGGCAACCCGATGAAGCTAACCATGTGCTTTGCAGAGTGGGAAGAGCGCAACCCGTGGTTACCCTTGCATGTAGAGCGTGGATTTTCCGAGGACGAGTCTGTCGTTACGGTTTTCACCATGAGCAGTGGCCCCACCTTGATTATCGACCAGGATTCGCGCAGCGCCTCCCAATTGGCGGGCACGCTGGGTCAAGGCTTACAGGCGGTGTTGAGCCCCAAGGCCTATGGAGCCACCGACTGTTTGTTGGTAGTCGTGCCCGAACATGTGGATACTCTCATGCGAGATAATTATTCCAAGGCGGATCTACGCCGGCGTATTCAGGAGGTAAGCTCCCGGCCCCTGCGTGACTTAGTGGCGGACGCAAGATCAGGCACGGGCATCAAGTCCGAAGTGGCTGCCCAGATGGACCAGGCAACCCTGAACAAATTGGTCAGCAAGTTTAAAAGCGATGACGACATTCATATCGTGGTTGCGGGAAGCGAGGCAGGAAAATTTTCAGGTGCTTTTCATGGCTGGGTAACCGGCAGCGTGGGGTCGATCCCGGTGTCGCGCAAAATCGAACATTGAGGTACAACACAGGTACCGAATTTATGACGAGCGTTTCGATCCAAACATAAAGGTTTTAAGGTTTGGCATGATGCCAGGCTGAAAAAAAGGAGATGATATGACAACAATCTTAGATCCCACCGACGAGCGAGTGCCGGTAGCCCGGCAACTTTCCCCTCGCTCTGCTTCCGTATCTGGACGGGTTGCACTGCTCGATATATCGAAGCCGAGAGGCAACGTATTACTGGATGAATTGGAGCAAGTACTAGCGACCCAGTTACCAGGAGTGACACTGACGCGGTACAAAAAGCCGACGTTTTCGAAGCCTGCTCCTGCGGCATTACGCGAGGAGATTCAGCGCGATAATGACTTTGTCATTGAGGCGCTGGCTGACTGAGGCTCCTGTACTACGTGCAGTTTGCATGACACGGTATGGTTTGAAATTCAGGGAACTCCCGCGGTTTCTATCGCTTCGTCTGAGTTCGTCACTGCAGCCACGGCGCAGGCGGATGCGTTGGGCATGCCCGACGCTCAACGCGTGTTTGTTGCACACCCTATTCAGGATGCTACGGATGACGAAATGCGTGCGAAGGCGAACGACATTGTCAACGAGGTTGTGAGTGCGCTCACCGCCTGATTAGCGAACGCCCCGGTGTGCGAGCATC